>JAISDP010000139.1 GCA_031264715.1 Bacteroidales bacterium | reverse complement strand
CCCATTAAGGACGGTGAAGATGTAAGCGGCAACCGCGTGAAGGTGAAAATAGTGAAAAACAAGTTGGCTCCGCCATTCCGCCGCGCCGAATTTGACGTGATTTATGGCGAAGGCATCTCACGCATCGGCGAAATCATCGATCTGGGCACTACCTTCAACATCGTCAAGAAAAGCGGTTCGTGGTTCAGCTATGGCGACACCAAGCTGGGGCAAGGCCGCGATGCCGTGAAACAATTGCTGGCCGATAACGATGAACTGGCTGCCGAATTGGAAGAAAAGATACGCCAGGCGCTTACTGTGAACCCAAACATAGTGGAAGGCCAGGAATAGTGAAGCGTGCGATACTCATCATTCAAAAATATGAACAAGTCCGTGGATGGGTGTGTTTCCCGCCGGATTTTAAATTAATTTTATTCGGATGAATAAAATCGTCAAAAAAGAATTTCTGTCCGAAAATGTATTCCGGATGGAGATTGAAGCGCCACGCATCGCTCAAAGCCGTAAAGCCGGGCATTTCGTGATTATCCGCATTGGCGAAGGCGGTGAACGCATCCCGCTAACCATAGCCGATGCCGACACCACGCATGGAACCATCACACTGATCGTTCAGAAAGTAGGGTGCACATCGACCAAACTGTCGAAACTGAACGAGGGCGATTTTATCAGCGACGTGGCAGGTCCGTTGGGTAATGCTACTCATATCGAAAAAGTCGGGACGGTCCTTTGTGCCGGCGGAGGCGTTGGCATCGCACCGTTGTATCCCATTGTCCAGGGATTCAAGCGTGCCGGTAACCGCGTGATTACCGTGCTGGCAGCCCGCAGCGCCGATCTTTTGATCCTGGAGAAGGAAATGGTTGAGTTTTCGGACGATGTGATCGTGATGACCGATGACGGTTCGTATGGAAAGAAGGGTTTGGTTACTGCCGGGATGGAAGAAGTGATCCTGCGCGAGAAGGTAAACCAGGCAGTAGTGATTGGTCCGGCCGTGATGATGAAATTCGCAGCCATGACCACCCAAAAGTATAACATTCCCACGATGGCCAGCCTCAACACCATCATGGTCGACGGCACGGGCATGTGTGGAGCTTGCCGCTGCTCGGTAGGCGACAAAACCAAGTTTGTGTGCGTGGATGGCCCCGAATTCGACGCCCACCAGGTGAATTTCGATGAGATGTTGCAGCGTCTCGGGGCTTACAAGGACGAAGAAACAGCTGCATATCAACAATATCTCAACAGTTAATTTTAGAGTTTCAAGTTTGACGTAATTTTGAACTTGAGACTTAACTTGAATAAAGAAATGGAAATTTCCGAACACCTAAAAGCCGAACGAAGCCTGCCGTGGCGCGAAGCATTGCGTAAATCCGTAAAAAACGCCGACAGAACCAAACGCGAACGTGTGGTAATGCTCGAACAGGACGCGGTGGTACGTGCAACCAATCAAAAGGAAGTGAACCTGGGACTTGGCAAAGAACAGGCCATGAACGAAGCTGTTCGCTGCCTGGACTGTATTGACCCTACCTGCATCAAAGGTTGCCCGGTCAATATCAACATTCCAAAATTTATCAAATATATCGAGGCCGGCGAGTTCCTCAGTGCAGCAACAACATTGAAGGAAACCAATGCCCTGCCGGCGGTGTGCGGACGCGTATGTCCACAGGAAGTACAATGTGAAGCAAACTGCTTCTACACGCAAAAACTGAAAAAACCTGCCGTAGCCATTGGCAACCTTGAGCGTTTTGCGGCCGATTATGAACGCGAGTCGGGTAAAATATCCATACCGAAAGTCGCCAAACCCAATGGCATTAAGGTGGCAGTGGTAGGTTCAGGGCCTGCAGGCCTGGCAGCCGCCGGCGATCTGGCCAAATATGGTTATGATGTCACTGTTTTCGAGGCATTACATGAGATTGGCGGCGTACTCAAATACGGGATACCGGAGTTCCGTTTACCCAACATCATTGTGGATGTGGAAATTGAGAACCTGCGTAAGATGGGCGTGCGTTTCGAAGCCAGTTTTATCGTGGGTAAAACCAGTACTTTCGACACCCTGCGTGCCGAAGGTTACAAGGCATTTTTCGTCGGAAGCGGCGCCGGATTGCCCAACTTCATGAATATCCCGGGTGAGAACTATATCGGCATCTTTTCGTCCAACGAATATCTTACACGTATCAACTTGATGGGCGCTGCCCGTCCCGAATGTGATACGCCGGTACTGAGCGGCCGTAATGTAGCCGTGATCGGTGGTGGCAATACGGCCATGGACAGTGTCCGTACAGCCAAACGCCTTGGCGCTGCCCGCGCCATGATCGTCTATCGCCGTTCGATGGACGAAATGCCTGCCCGCGTGGAAGAAATACACCATGCACAACAGGAAGGCGTGGAATTCATGTGCCTGCACAATCCTGTGGAATACCAGGCCGATAAGAAAGGCCGCGTCAACCGGATGATCGTACAGAAAATGGCGCTTGGCGAACCCGATGTTTCGGGACGCCGCCGCCCGGTACCTGTTGAAGGTTCAGAGTTCCCGATTGATGTGGACACTGTAGTGGTGAGTATAGGCGTATCGCCCAATCCGCTCATTGCCCATGCCCTGCCGTCTCTTGAGGTAACGCGTTGGGGAACGCTGGTGGTCAACCCCGAAACGATGCAAACGTCCATCCCCGGCTTGTTTGCGGGGGGTGACATTGTGCGGGGAGGCGCCACAGTAATCCTGGCTATGGGCGACGGCCGGCGGGCTGCTGCCGGGATACATCAATATTTGAGTTCGCGGTTTCGATCCTGATCGGAATAGCTGGTTACAAAATTCAATAAATTCAGATATCCTCTGATTTATATGCAATATATAACCTTTTTAGGGCAATTATCCGATATTCATTAAATCTTTATTGGTTAAACTTGGCAAATTGCTGGTTCAACTCTTCGTCGGTGGCAAAGCCGCCGGTTTTTATGATGATCAGGTGCTTAAATGTAGTCGATTGCCCTGGATTCAGTACCAACTGGAACAGGGGCGCTTCCTTGTCGAATATCTGGCGGCCCATGTTATTGGCGGCAAACAGGCCATAACCGCGTGCATGTGAATGTGCCGGATAGCCGGGATTGTTCTTATGGTCGAGAATCGCCACGGATATCTTTTCTCCGGCTTTGTCGGCCGAGAGGCATACCCATTTGGCAGGTTTACCCCACACAGCGCCTTTTTCCAAACCTTCGCCGTTGCGATATACGCCGTTCGCGCCTTCGTTGTTCATTGCCTTTACTTCCGTAGGATTACCGTTAGCGTCAAGGAACAGTTCGGGTTTATCCGACGGTTCTTCAAAAGCCCTGTCCATGCGGATAGCAATCAGCCCCTCCTTGTTGTCGGTAAAGGTTACCGTATCC
This sequence comes from Bacteroidales bacterium, assembly GCA_031264715.1. Taxonomy (GTDB): domain Bacteria; phylum Bacteroidota; class Bacteroidia; order Bacteroidales; family UBA4181; genus JAIRLS01. Next base: position 3,210 of record JAISDP010000139.1, on the reverse strand, counting down.
TGTTGGGCGGTGAGTTTGGTAATACGCTCAATGATGCGCCAGTTCCCCTTGCCGCTGAATATAAACTTGGTTTCTTCTTCCAGCAAAGGTTTCCCGGTGTAGTCTATCCAGTCGGCAGCCACTGTCAAAACGCCCCGGGTAGGACCATTCTGGGCGCTGACGATGTTACGATGGCGGATCGAGCCATAACCCGGTTTCTTTTCTGCCGGAATGACGTACGAGTTATTCCAGAAATCGAGGCCGTTCACATCGCCGAAATTGAACCAGAAACCCACATGATGCGGGTGGTCCACACGTTCGTTGGGACGCGGATCGCGTGGAAACCCTCGGGTGATTACCGTTCCCTTAGCCGTGTAAAGCGGGTACAACACAGGCTTTTCGAGGTCGGCAGGATATATGTACGATGTGAACAACTTTCCGTTGAATATCACATCTACTTTTCCCCGGGTATCGTCAGGTATTATTTCGATACCCTTTTGCGCGCCTCCACATGCAACAGTTCCTGTCACTACTGCACTTAATGCTAATATTTTCAAAAATGACTTCATGAAAAAACAGTTATAAGTTACAGGTTACAAGTGATTACAAGTTACAAAGTTGCAAGCGACTTGCCCGTCACTTGCAACCTGTCACTTGTAATTAAATTAATATTTAAACAGTTTACCGCCAGCCATGATCTGTTGCGTCTTCGCATTGTACACAACACGCTGGCCGGTGCGGAAAGCAGCGTTGGCCATGGCGCATGCAATCGTGTGGCTGTGGCCGGCCTCTACGGGGCAGTTGGTAGCCACCTTTTTGGCGCGTACACATTCCATCCAGTTACGCATGTGCGCCGAGGTGAGCGGATCGCCGCCCGTGTCGGCGCCGGCTTCGGCCCTGCTCTTTGGAAGCTCATATTTTTCGAGCAGGTTAGCCGGTAAGTTCATCGCTCTGGCTTCGCGTTCGCGCAAACCACCTTCGGGAATAACTTCGTTGGTATCGAGGTTGAGCATACCGCCGTTGGAATAATACAATTCCTTGGTGCCGCCGGCCGAGTTGCTGAAACGCGATGAGTAAACCACCTGGAAGCCTTTCTTCGCATTGTCTATCGGTCCGTAATCGAACACGGCAGTGAGCGTATCGGCATTGCTGCGGCCGTCCTGCCATTGATAGATGCCGCCATTGGCAACTACGCTGCGCGGATAGGGCAGACCGGTGAACCAGTGTACAGTGTCGATCTGGTGGCACATCCATTGTCCGGGAATACCCGACGAATACGGCCAGAACAAACGATATTCCAAATATTTACGCGGATCCCAAGCCACCTTCGGGCGGTTCATCAGGTAACGAGTCCAATCTACGTCATTTTCCCTGATAGCAGCGCACAGGTCGGGACGGCGCCAACGGCCCGGTTGATTTACATTCCAGCACATTTCGGCAATTACAATATCACCGAATCTGCCCGATTGAATATAATCATGCGCTGCATGGTAGTTGGTTCCACTACGGCGTTGCGAGCCTACCTGTACAACAATATTATTGGCCTTGCATGCTTTCAATGCTTCGTTGGCATCGTCCATGACTTCGGCAAACGGTTTTTCGCAATAAGCGTCCTTTTTATTCCTGGCGGCTTCGGCCAGGTGCAATGCATGTTGGAAATCGGCTGTACTGATGATTACCGCATCAATATCCTTACGATCGTATAATTCGTCATTGTTACGGCATAAGGCAATATCCCAGCCGGTTTTTTCCCTGACGAATGCTTTACCTTCATCACGGCGGCGATTCCATAAGTCGGAGAGAGCCACAAATTCAAAATTCAATTCCCTGGCATGGTTCATAAATGCAGGAAGCAGCGATCCCCTGAAACGATCGGAAAAACCTACAATACCTACGCGTACCTTATCGTTGGCGCCTAACACCTGCCCATAGCTTTTGGCGCTCAAACCGAGGCCCACACCACCAATCGCCATCACTGCCGAACCGGCAGATACTTTTTTGAGAAAATCCCTTCTGTTTTCCATGTCCGATTTTAATTGTTTGAATGATAATTATTCGCTAACATTCATGAGAACGCTTCGCTAAGTTTTTGGTTTTAATTCCTCGCATATGACGCTGATTTACACTTATTTTTCTAAGTATTTCTGCGCTATCTGCAGGGAAGGTATTTTACAATTTCTTGATTTTGATATTCCGAAACCATACTCTGTCATTATGGTCCTGCAGCAAGATGTGTCCTTCGGGCGCTTCGCCGAAATTTTTCATTTTGCCATACTTGCTTTCGCTTACCATTTTTTTGAATTCGGCGCTGCCGCGTTCGTATTCAAGCACCTTGATGTTGTTCAGCCAATGTTCGATGTGGTTATCTTTAGCAACGACACGCCCGGTATTCCATTGCCCGATCCCATTGAAACGTTTGCCCGTAGCAGGCATCAAGTCGTACAACGACGACAGTGTACGGTTTCCGTCGCGCCCCATCTTGGCATCCGGATGTTTCACATCGTCCAGCGCCTGATATTCGAGACCCAATGCGCCTTTGTCATATACATTTTCCGTTACATAATATTTTACACCGCTGTTGGCGCCTTCCGACAGTTTGAAGTCAAATACAAGGTCGAAATTACTGAACCGGTCAACCGACACAATGTCGCCACCGCCGCCACCTTCAGCTTTAGGCAGCACTTCGAGTACACCGTTTGTCACTACCCAACCGTGATCAGGCATTGCATCCTTGAGCGCGCCGCGCCAGCCGCTGGTTGTCTTTCCATCGAAAAGCAGCGTCCATCCTTCAGCTTTTTCCCTGTCACTTAACGTATTGGGAATGACATTGACTTGGTAGACCGGCGGGGTATCCGTTTTGCGGTTGGCTTCCAGGTTTTCCGTCATGATGCGGATATTGCGCCACCGTACCGTAGTCCCTTCTGTCCAGGGTTTGGTTTTTACGTTAATGCCATGCACCTGCAGAGCTATAAAACCGGAAGCATCCAGGTCTACCAGCAAATCAGCAGCAGGAATACCGTTGACCCACGTCTTGATGTTGTTACCAAGCGCTTCAACACGGTATTGGTTCCAATCATTGTTCTTGAATGACGTAACAGCAGCGGGGTTGTAGGGCGTTACCGGATAAAGCCAACCGGTACGCGCTTCGTCATAAATACCACCGCTCCATCCGCGTTTGGACGGATCGATTTCTACCTGGTAGCCATGTACGCGGCCATCCTTGAATTCGGG
>JAISDP010000069.1 GCA_031264715.1 Bacteroidales bacterium | reverse complement strand
GCCATTTTTTTTTCAAAATCGATCCATGTATGTCTACATAAGGCCATTTTTTTTTCAAACTCGATCCATGTATATCTACATACAGCCAAATTTTTTTTAAACTCTATGCATGTATGTCTACATACAGCCAATTTTTTTTTAAACTCGATCCATGTATGTCTACATAAGGCCATTTTTTTTTCAAACTCTATGCATGTATGTCTACATGAAGCCAATTTTTTTTTAAACTCTATCCATGTATGTCTGTATACAGCCAATTTTTTTCAAACTCTATCCAAAACTTGTCCGGAAAAATGTATTTTTGCCAAAAATAACGCCAATGAAATCACTGATACACCTGGTCATCTTTCTCTTGTTGCCTTTCCTGTCATTCTCACAGGAGGCCACCTACCGTAATCCCGTTATCCCCGGCGATTTGCCCGATCCCACCGTTATACGTGCAGGCGATACTTACTATGCTGCCGGAACTTCGTCGGAATGGGCGCATCCTTATCGCCTGTATGAGTCGAAAGACTTGGTAAACTGGACATATCTCGGCGCTATGTTTCAGGAAATGCCCGCCTGGACAATGGGTAGCTATTGGGCGCCGGAACTGTACTACCGCAACGGCACGTATTATGCGTACTATACTGCCCGGCGGCGCAGCGACCGCAAATCGTTCATCGGGGTGGCCACTGCACGCGATATCCGGCAGGGATTTACCGACCACGGCCTGTTGATAGAATGGACCAACGAAGCCATCGATGCTTTTGTGATTGAGCTGGATGGAAAACTGTATATTTCATGGAAAGCGTATGGCTTGGACAAAGGAAAAAGCATCGAAATTTTAGGCTCGGAACTGACGGACGACGGCTTAAAGTTAAAAGGAGAAGCGTTCCGGATGCTTCAGGCCGACGCTGAAGGCTGGGAAGCAGGCGGTGTGGAAGGACAATGCCTGGTGCAGCATGGCGATTATATCTACATGTTCTATGCCGGCAATTCGTGCTGCGGCCCTGCCTGCAACTATCAGACAGGCGTAGCGCGCGCCCGCGACATTCACGGACCGTGGGAAAAATATGCAGGCAACCCGATCCTGTACAGCGGCGGACAATGGCGCTGTCCCGGTCACGGCACCATAGTGACCACGCCCGCAGGACGTTATTTCTACCTCTATCATGCCTACAACGCGGCAACCAGCGTATACGCCGGCCGACAGGGTATGCTGGACGAAGTTGTGTGGGATGCGGCAACGGGCTGGCCTTCGTTCCGTTATGGCGCCATACCCTCCATACAGGCTGCCACGCCTTACGCCGGAACCGTGCAACAACCCGTCACAGACTTTACCGACGAATTTGACGCTGCCAAACCGGGAGTCGAATGGATGTGGGATATAGCACAAAACAAACCGGACTGCCAGATACAAAACGGGAAACTTACCTTAACCGGAAATGATTCGCCTGCAGGCGCTATCCTCGGACTCAGACCCCGCAGGAGCAGTTACACATTACAGGCCACCGTGGAAAAAGGCGCATCACCTGCGGGAATATGTATTTATGGTACAAAAGACCAGGCCGCAGGGTTGTCGCGTACCGGCGACCGTATAGAACTGTGGCAGGTAGCAAGGGGAGTCCGTTCGATTCTGGCAACAGCCGAATTACAGGAAAGCGCAGGGGTCATCCTGTATCTCGAAACCCGGTTTGGACAATATTGTCAATTTGGATATCTTCAAAAGGACGGTCAACCAAAGCAGGTGGGAACGCTATTGCATGTTGGCAGCCTGCCGCAATGGGACCGCCCACCGATGATCGGCATACAGGCAGGAAGCGGGAAAGGCGTTTTCGATACAGTGAAAATCCTGTACCGGTAATATTGTTTCTCCCGTCAATCCGGTCGCTGATTTCTTCCTTTTCACACAAGCATGCTTCCCGCAGAATAATTTTGTCCCCGCGGCTGACCATGCAAATGGAAAATTAGCCATACACAAATATTTGACATGTTTAGAATACTTTTTTTTTAAAATATATACACATTCAATAATTTTATGTATGATGTGCCTTATAAAAAACCCTTGTTATTGAATCTTGATATTGACGGAGTCAGTGTAGAGATTGATAATGATTCCTATATTTTACCGTCAGAATATTCTGATGGCGTCATAGGGATGCCGGCTATAAGCAGGTACAAAAAAATTGGCTTTAACTTCAAGGATATGATATTGAGTGTAAATTGAATGATTCCGATAAAAGTATGTATTTTTGCCGCAAACATTAATATGTATCTAAACCCGTGACAAAGAACAAGCTCAAGCGTTTTGCCGATATGTCCGCCTATCCCAATGTGATAGAGACTAAGTTCGAAGAAGTATTCCGTACCGATTTCAGGTTGAAAGGTCGCTGGGCGGATGAGATTTTCGGCAACCGCCACCCGCTGGTACTCGAATTGGGTTGTGGCAAAGGCGAATACACCGTTGCCCTTGCGCGTAAATATCCCGGAATGAACTTTATCGGTGTAGATATCAAGGGATCGCGCATGTGGGTGGGCGCTACGGACGCATTGCAAAACAACCTGGCAAACGCGGCCTTCCTGCGCACGCGCATCGAATTTATCCGGTCGAGTTTTGCGCCCGGCGAACTGTCCGAAATATGGATCACCTTCCCCGACCCGCAACCGCAAAAAAGTCGTGCCAACAAGCGGCTCACTTCCGCACGGTTTCTCCAGTCGTACCGCGAAATATTGCAGCCGGGAGGGATCATTCACCTGAAAACCGACAGTCAAAGCCTGTTTGAATATACATGTAAAGTTTTAGAATTAAATAAATTGAATGTACTTGAATGTACCGATGATTTATACCATTCGGGATACGCCGATGATATTTTGTCCGTACAGACTTATTACGAAAAAATGTTTATGGATAAAGGATTTACCATCAAGTATCTGAAATTTGAAATTTCGTGCGAACCGGAAACTCTTTTCATGGATGTGGACGAATAAAACCCTTGAACTGATGCTACCCGTTGGTTCGTGGGAATCGCTGGCAGCCGCGTTGCAAACCGGGTGTGATGCCGTATACTTTGGTACGGGCGGCCTCAACATGCGCTTGCAGTCATCGGCCAATTTTTCGCTCGACGACCTGGCGCAGATTGTTGCCGCCTGCCGCGAAAAAGGCGTGAAAACCTACCTGACGCTCAACACTGTGATGTATGACAGCGATATGACAGCCTTGCACGAAGTGGCCGATGCCGCAGTTCGCTGCGGGGTCGATGCCATTATTGCTTCCGATATGGCGGCCATCCTTTATGCACGGCAAATCGGACTGGAGGTACATGCCTCCACTCAGTTGAATATCAGCAACCGGCAAGCTGTGCAGTTCTTTGCACAGTATTGCGATGTGATGGTGCTTGCCCGCGAACTGACCCTGGAGCAAGTGGCCGGGATCAGTGCGTTTATACGGGAAAACCATATCACCGGACCATCCGGGCGGCTGGTGGGGATCGAAATGTTTTGCCACGGCGCCCTTTGCATGGCTGTATCGGGCAAATGCTACCTGAGCCTGCACGAGTATAACCGTTCCGCCAATCGGGGCGGGTGCGTACAGGTCTGTCGCCGGTCTTATTCGGCTATAGATAATGAAACCGGTCATCAACTTGCCGTGGATAATTCCCGCATTATGTCGCCCAAGGACTTGTGTACCATTGGATTCATCGATAAAATGATTGAGGCGGGCGTGCGGGTATTCAAGGTGGAAGGCCGCGCCCGTGGTCCCGAATACGTGAAAACAGTGGGTGAATGTTACAATGAAGCCTTGGAAGCATACTGCAACGGTACTTGCGATGCATCTAAAATAGCCGGGTGGACTGATAGGCTGCAAACTGTGTTCAACCGCGGTTTCTGGGACGGATACTACCTGGGTAAAAGCATGGCCGAACTGAACGATATACACGGCTCGAAGGCAACCCGGCGAAAGGAATATATCGCTTTATGCAATAACTATTTCACGAAACTCGGCGTAGGTGAATTTCAGGTACAATCCGGCTCCCTCTCGGTGGGCGACCGTATCCTGGTGATCGGGCCTACTACCGGCGTGGTGGAAATGGTAGTGCCCGAAATACGCGTCGATCTGAAACCGGTGGAGCAAACCGTCAAGGGTGAAGTGTTTTCGATGCCTTTGCCGCAACCGGTCCGGCGTTCGGACAAGATTTACAAATGGATGCCTTGAGTGAAGGCTATAAAATCCATATTGGCTGGAGGAGGCGCCGGTAAAGTTACTGTCAATCGACAAAGTGCACAGTATAAAAACCGGAATGGTTTTTGTATCTTTGCACTTTCGTCTGTAGGGAACAATGCAGACTGTAATCTTTAATATCGTTATGAATAACGCATTGAATACCATAGAAGAAGCCATAGAAGACATACGCAACGGGAAAGTGATTATTGTAGTAGACGACGAGGATCGTGAAAATGAAGGTGATTTCATTTGTGCCGCAGAAACGGTTACCCCGGAGATTGTCAATTTCATGGTGAAATATGGCCGCGGGATGGTGTGCGCCCCGCTTTCGGAACAGCGGTGCCAGGAACTGGAACTGGACTTGATGGTTGGAAATAATACTTCGCTGCATGGCACGCCGTTTACCGTTTCGGTCGATCTGATCGGTCATGGCTGCACCACAGGCATTTCAACTTCCGACCGTGCCAAAACCATCCGTGCATTGGTTGATCCGGCTACCCGTCCGGAGGATTTGGGGCGGCCGGGACATATAGCGCCGTTGAAAGCCCGCGAAAAAGGTGTATTGCGGCGTCCCGGGCACACCGAGGCGGTTGTCGACCTTACCCGTCTGGCAGGATTGCAGCCTGGAGGGGCGCTTATCGAGATTCTCAACGAGGACGGTACTATGGCGCGATTGCCTCAATTGATGGAAATAGCCAAAAAATTCAACCTCAAAATCATATCTATTGCCGATCTGATCAAATACCGCCTTCAAAAGGAATCAATCGTAAAAATGGGCGACCGTGTCAAGTTACCCACCAAATACGGTAATTTCGAAGTAGTGCCGTTCATACAGGTTTCTAACGGGCTGGAACATTTAGCCATTATCAAGGGGACGTGGACCCCGGACGAACCGGTATTGGTGCGCGTCCACTCATCCTGTCTCACGGGCGACATACTCGGTTCATATCGTTGCGACTGCGGCGAACAACTCCACCAGGCTTTGCGAATGATCGAAAACGGAGGGAAAGGCGTGGTGATATATCTCGACCAGGAAGGACGGGGCATCGGCTTGTATAATAAGATGAGCGCATACCGTCTGCAGGACCAGGGACGCGATACGGTAGAAGCCAATATTGACCTCGGGTTTAAGGATGATGAACGCGATTATGGAGTAGGGGCAAGTATCCTGCGCGAGTTAGGGTTGGGCACGATCCGCCTGATGACCAACAATCCGGTAAAACGCATCGCTCTTGAAGGCTACGGAATACGCATCGTGGAAAATGTGCCTATTGAAGTAGAGCCAAATCCTTACAACCGGCGCTATCTGCAAACAAAACACGACAAAATGGGGCATACGCTCGAATTGGTCAGGAAAGGCACGGATCAAAAGGAATAGGCAATTGCTGTCGCAGATGATACCCATGTAAAACGTTATAGAGTCAAAATATTTTTATTTATTTTGAACTTTTATGAAAAACAACTGTTTTCTATATCAGAAAGGTTACTTTCATCATTCGTTCTTAATGTTAGTTTTAAATTAAAGGTTAAAGTCAAGGTTCAGTAAAATGAACCGGGTTTCTGTGTGTGTGTTAATGGGAAAGGGGGCGATGACGCCCCCTTTTTTGCGTTTATAGAACGACTGTTGAGCAACTTGCCTCTTCACATCAAGGTTGAAAATCAAAAAAACCGGACATTTCTGCCCGGCTTTCATCATGAACCGTATTTTGGAACTATTCGGCGCTTGCCGGAGCGTCTGCTCCTGTTCCTGCCAAACGTTTGTAATT
>JAISDP010000067.1 GCA_031264715.1 Bacteroidales bacterium | reverse complement strand
CCGTCCTTTTGACGAAATACCAGCAAATCGCCGATCTTTCCGCTCAACCCGTGGGTTACCACATTTCCTTTCTGCTTTGCCATGATTCTAAAGTTTTAAAAATGAATATAATATGAGATGTATAAAAATAAAAAGCCGCTATATCGTATGATACGATACAGCGGCTGTATAAAGATTTGAAAAATATTTGCTAAACTTCGCGCGCGCGCATATATTATTATTATAGATGTAATGTAAGTCTCTCTCTCTCTCTCTCTCTCTCTCTCTCTCTCTCTGCAAATAACGTGCCATTCGGTGATTTACCGAACGTTACACCGGATATTGCCTGTAAGAAATTTTCGAGAGATTTCGACATGGGTTTAAAATTAAAAATTTTGAATTCTGAATTTTGAATTGCCCTATATACTGCCTATATGCTTTTTGATTTAAAAATCGGGGACAAATATAAATTGTTTTTGAACAAAAACCAAAATTATTTGTTTTAGGCTGTCCCAATGCGCTGGCAACATCATCAATACGTCATAATATTAGAGCGCGCCAATAGTAGTCTTGATTTTTATCGCACGCGCTTGGAAACCCCGAGTTTTTCATGTAATTTTGTCACTGTTGATTCAAAAGTTTTATTTCCGGCATCGCGGAAAGCATGGTTTCGGATATGTGAGCGCCGGATGATCAAGATTGAGTAAATGACAGGAAATTATGGTTTTGTAAAAGTTGCCGCCGCTATTCCGACCCTTCGGGTGGGCGATTGTGCGTTCAATACTTCGGAGATTGCCAGGATGGTTGCAAAAGCTGCAGATGATGGCGTGCAAATGGTTTGTTTTCCCGAATTATCGGTTACAGGCTATACGTGCGGCGACCTGTTTCACCAGCAATTACTTATAGAGCAAGCAGAAGAAGCTGTTTCACATTTACTGGAAGAGACTTTATCGCTGGCGACTCTGTACATTTTGGGAGCGCCCGTCAGGTCGTGCGGCAAGCTGTTCAACTGCGCAGTGATCTGTCATAAGGGAAGAGTAACAGGTATCGTGCCGAAAACTTTCCTGCCCAATTATAACGAGTTTTACGAAAAACGATGGTTTGTATCGGCCAACGAGGCCTTCCGGTCGGATGTAACCTATTGTGGTACGCGGGTTCCTTTTGGTGCAGAACTCCTGTTCCAATGCAACGGGTTTGCTTTTGGCGTAGAAATTTGCGAAGACCTTTGGGCGCCTGTTCCCCCAAGTTCCCATATGGCCCTGGTCGGTGCACACATTTTATTTAACCTGTCGGCCAGCAACGAGCTTGTTGGTAAGCACGATTACCGGAAAGCGCTCGTCGCGCAGCAATCGGCACGCTGCATGGCAGGATATGTCTATGCTTCCTCAGGCTGGGGCGAATCAACCACTGATATTGTCTTTAGCGGAAACGGCATCATTTGTGAAAACGGCGTCTTGCTGGCCGAATCCAGACGGTTTCAACTCAAGGATCAACTTGTTGCCGGCGAAATCGACATCGACCGGTTGCGGGCTGATCGGCAGAAAATAAACTCGTTTATCCCAAGCCGTCAATACCAGGTTGTCGAATTCGAATATCCGGAGACCGGGGATATTCAATTGTCGCGCAAAGTCAATCCCAAGCCGTTTGTTCCATCCGATACGCAATACAACGAACATTGCGAAGATATCTTTTCCATACAGGTGGGCGGATTAGCCAAACGGTTGTCGCACACAAAATCAAAGTCGTCCGTAGTGGGCGTTTCAGGCGGACTCGACTCCACGCTGGCATTGCTGGTGTGCGCCAAGACTTACGACAAGCTCGGATGGCCGCGCCACGAGATTACAGGCATTACTATGCCGGGCTTTGGCACCACCAGCCGCACCCGCAACAATGCCCTCAGCCTGATGCAATCGCTCGGTGTCACCATCCGTGAAATTGACATTACGGCTGCCTGTAATCAACATTTTGCAGACGTCGGGCACGACCCGGCTGTGCATGATGTGACCTATGAAAACGTACAGGCCCGGGAACGCACACAGATACTGATGGACATTGCCAACCAGACGGGCGGCCTGGTCATCGGCACCGGCGACATGTCGGAGCTGGCATTAGGCTGGGCTACCTACAACGGCGACCATATGTCGATGTATGGAGTCAACTCGTCCATTCCGAAAACACTGGTTCGCAGCCTGGTTTCGTGGATCGCCGCAACACAGGTGGACGAACAGTCGGGTGCGACTCTGACGAACATCATCGAAACGCCTGTTAGCCCGGAACTGTTGCCCGCTACCGTCGACGGCGAAATAGCCCAACGCACCGAAGAGATCATCGGGCCGTATGAATTGCACGATTTTTTCCTGTACTACATGCTCCGGTTCGGCTTTGCGCCGGGGAAGATATTTTTCCTGGCACAGCACGCTTTTGCGGGTATCTATACCGATGAGGTCGTCCGTCGATGGATGAAGGTATTTTACCGGCGGTTTTTCGCACAGCAGTTCAAGCGATCGTGTATGCCCGACGGACCAAAGGTAGGATCAATCAACCTTTCGCCGCGCGGTGATTGGCGGATGCCCAGCGACGCATGTGCCGATTTGTGGCTGAAAGCAGTAGACGAAATGTACTAATTTATTTTTTAATCGTTACTTTAGTCAAAAAATAGCTTTACTTTGCGTTTGAATTTCGGATGTTGGTCTAAAAAAAAATATTATTTGGGAAAAAAGGAGTATTTTCGTTGTACGGTGATTAAGTTCCTTATTATGTGCAAGTGTAATAAAATAAACGGTATATGAATAATAGATTAAAAGAAATCCTAAACACAATCAATGGATTCTATCTTTATGATGACGATATGGCGCACAAATACATGTCGTTGATCAACGAAGCCATTGAAATCCTTCGCGGGATTGAGGCGCCGCCGACAAGCATGCTGGATGATGCTAAGAACGACGCAATAACCGAGTTGTGCAACGAGTTGGCCAGCCGGATGGATGAAGGCTTTTTCCATGCGCCCCCCGATCGTAAAAAAAGCGAATTCAAGATCTCAAAAATGCTGGTTGGCGTTTTTATCGGCAATGTTTTATCCAATATGCCGCCTGTTGAATAATGTTACAGTGTTGCGGGTAGTTTACTTTCTGGTGTTATCAGCCTTTTTTTCCATTGGACTGATGGGGCAACAGTCTTCGGAGATGAAAACATTGTTGTCCGATGATGCCGTCATCAGTGCATTTGGCAGCATCAACGCGGGGATTTCCCCGTTTAATCACACTTATGCTTCATATATTGGAGGTGACGGCGCTTTGGTAGTCAATAATTTTTTTTTCGGCGGCTACGGAAGCCGGAATATTGAGTTTCACCCTGTTTATATTGAAGGTGACTACTATACCAACAAAAAGATGGGATTTTCGCAGGGAGGCGTCATCACCGGGATATCTTTAAGGTCGAAAAGATTATTACAATACACCGTATCCGGGCAATTGGGCTGGGGACACCTTTCGTTGCGCGATAATGTCGACAAAAAAATACTTACCCGCGACAGGGTCAATATATTTACTCCTGCCTTCCAGGTAAAACTTAACCTTACATCATTTGTACAATTGTGTGCAGGCGTTTCCTACCGGTTTTTGATCGGGGTAGACCTTCCTCAATTAGACAATAAAGATTTCCAGGGAATATGTGGTTCCATGTCTATCCGTTTCGGGTGGTTCTGAGTGATTGAATATTGGTCGGCGCTAATCCATCAGTATTCAATGGTTACCGTCACCGGGCAATGATCGGAATGTACCACGTTTTGCAGGATGGATGCGCCTTTGATCCGTGGAACCAATACATCCGTGGCTATATGGTAGTCAATCCGCCAACCAAGGTCTTTGGCGCGCGCATTTTGCCGGTAGCTCCACCAGCTATACCGGTTGGGTTCCCTGTTGAACATGCGGAACGTGTCTACATATCCATGTGCTAAATACTTGTCGAGCCAGGCACGCTCCTCGGGAAGAAATCCGGACATTTTATCGTGTTTCCTTGGGAAATTGATGTCCATATCCTGATGCGCAATGTTATAATCGCCCGAAATAATCAGGTTGGGACGTTCTTTCCGCAGGTTTTCCACCCATTGCAGAAAATCGTTCAGGAACGCCATTTTGAATGTCTGGCGAGCGTCGCCTGTTGTGCCCGAAGGAAAGTAAACCGAAAGGACGGTAACATCGCCAAAATCGGCACGGATCAGACGGCCTTCATCGTCATACTTATCGATCCCCATACCGTAAACAACCTTATCGGGCTTATCCTTACAGAAAAGCGCCACGCCGCTGTAACCCGGCTTTTGTGCGGGATACCAGTACTGCCGGTATCCAAGGCGATCGAACACCGACGTATCCACCTGTTCCACCTGTACTTTGATTTCCTGCAGGCAAAGCACATCAGGCTGCGCTTCTTTCAGCCAGCCGTCGAAATCTTTGTTCATGGCGGCACGCAGGCCATTTACGTTATAGGAGTATATGGTTTTCAGCATAAATCATCTTGAACAGATAGAAAACAAAGATTAGAGATTTGTTACAACAGTCATTCCATATGCCTTTTGTATCTCATGCGTCCTGTGTGGCGCTTGTTTATTCCCCGATGATCGTATCAAAATCCTCTTCCAAAGGCTTGTTGCTCACAAAATCGAACAGGGTGAGGCGGCGAACGGTATAGTATAAATTCCAGTACGACTGCAATTCGGTCATATACGACATCTTGGCATTATCCTTATCAGCATCGGCAATGTTGAGGTCGGTAACACTCACTTTCCCGATCAGGTAACGCTGGTACGAAACATCATATCCCTTTTTGGCAATGGTATCGGCCTTGGCGGCAATGCGAAGCTGGTTTTCCTGCATGTTAAAAGTCATGATCTGCAAGTACACATCCTGCTGGAAGTCTGTTTCGTTCTGCTTCATCTGAGTTTCAATCACTTCCAGCAGCGATTGGGCGTTACGGTAACTGTTCTTGGCCTGGCTCCAGTCCAGAATGGGCACGCGGATACCGATACTGACACCTTCGCGGTCGTCATAAGGAGACGAATAAGCATCTTTAAACTTATATCCTGTTTTGTTCAACCCGAACGAACCATCCAGGGTCATGGTAACCCCCTTCTGCGATTTGGTCTGTGCTACTGTCCGCTCTGCTTCAAGTATTTGCCGGTTATACGAGATAATTTCCGGACTTCTTTCCAACGCATATTCCAAAGCTTTGTTGTAAGGAACTTTCAAACCGGGCACCTTGGAGTCTACCTCCAATACGATTTCCACATTATCTTTGAACCCCAGAAACGAACGCAACTGGCTCTGTTTGGCTTCGATATCGATCCTTGCCCTGTTGAGCTTGCTTTCGGCCTGCATGTACTTCAATTCCATTTGCAGCAAAGCGTCTTCGGCAATGGTGCCAATCTGGTAGCGTCCCTGCGATATCTCGTAAAGCGTTTTGCTGTTGGTATAGTTCGTTTGCGCCATGTTGAGGCTTACCTGAGCCAGGGCCAAAGCGAAGAAGTAATTAACCGCATTCGACGAAACCGTTTCCATCTGGGCAATATAATTCTGTTTGGCTTCGTCGTAGCGTAATGGTTCTATCTTCTTCAACCACTTATATTGATTGTACCCGTTCAATGGCTGCTCCAACGACAACCGAACAGGCGAAGTGGTAAACTGCGTGCCGAAATCGCTGTCATCATCCAGGTTTTGTATCCGCGAAAAGTTACTGCCCAATGATATGGTTCCTCCCGTAAAACCAATATTTTGCGAGAGATCCAGGCTTCCTGTAGAAGTAAAAGTATTCGCTTCTGCTTCTGTAATTTTCAGATTACCGGCATTATCAACAGATTGAATGGTACGTATCGAATGGTCGTATGTCGCAGGATTGGTCGTGAAAGTGAGCTTGGGCAAAAAATTGGCCTTATAGCTCATGTAACTGAAATAGCTGGCGCGAAAACGGTGGCGTGCCATGATCGCGTTGGGCGACTGCTGTTTGGCCAACAGCACCACATCTTCCAGAGTGAACACATATTTAGGCCCGGCAACTTGTTGTTCCTCCTGTGCCGTCAGGCTTGCTGCCGATAAAACCAGGCTAACGAAAATCAAAAAAATACGATTCATTAAATACAGTGTATGATATGTTTATTCTATTTTCAACATTATGGATGTTCACAGCGAATATCATGCCTAAATTGATAAATATCTATCGGATAATTGCTTCTATTTTCCACGCCAACAAAAACTGTTGTAAAACCGGACAGTCTGTTGCAAAACCGAACAATTGCGTTATAACATTCAAACGTTCGAACATCTTTTATTCGTACCGCAACGATTCGATCGGATCTTTCTCCGAAGCACGCTTGGCCGGCGAATAACCAAAAATAATACCAATGGTGGCCGATACAAAGAACGATATGATGACGGACATAAACGACACAATGGTGAGGATATCGGCAATTTTGGTGATCAGCCACGAGGCGATCATCCCGAGGATGACACCGATCAACCCGCCGGTAACGCTGATGAGCACCGCTTCGGCGAGGAACTGCACGATGATGTCCTTCTTTTTCGCCCCGATAGCCATACGCGTGCCGATTTCCTTGATACGTTCCATGACCGATGCAAACATGATGTTCATGATGCCGATACCCCCTACCAGCAGTGAAATACCTGCAATGGCGCCCAATACGATATTGAAAATCTCCTTGGTTCGCTGCTGCTGCTTCAACAAAAGTTCAGGCACCGTGATTTCAAAGTCTTTCACGTCGGAGTGCCGGCGCAGGACCATACGGCTCAGCACTTCGACCGTTGGCGTGATCTGCTCGCTTTCGTTTACCTGCACCACGATTTTATCCAGCTGGTGGTAATTCTTGGCTGTTTCGGAAGTGGTGGTTGAAGCAATCACCATTCGCCCGCGGCGCATGGTACTTCCCGTGGATTTCTGGTTAACCAGCGCCCGGTTCTTGAAACGCATCAGCATGGTTTTGGCCGGAATGTACACATTATCGTTGATCACATTCACGCCCGTCTGCTGGTGCCCGGTAACCGAGATATTGCTGCGTTCGAGCACGCCGATCACCTTTAGCCATACGTCGCCGAACTTGATGTATTGCCCGATGGGGTCGACCTGGTTAAAAAAGCGGCTGCGGATATTGGCTCCGATTACACATACGGCCAGGCCGTTTTCTTCCTGATGCCTGTCGAACACGAAACCCTGGCTGAACGGCAGGTCGTATAACTGGAAAAATTCCCTGGAAACGCCCATCACTTTAGCCTGCTCGCGGATACCATTCTGGATGACATACGAATTGAACGATATTTCGGGACTTAGCA
Organism: Bacteroidales bacterium; assembly: GCA_031264715.1. Lineage (GTDB taxonomy): Bacteria > Bacteroidota > Bacteroidia > Bacteroidales > UBA4181 > JAIRLS01. Next base: position 2,053 of record JAISDP010000067.1, on the reverse strand, counting down.
TTTTGACGGTCGAAATCATGTTTTGAATGGCTTCGGCATCGGCAATGGTAAGCCCGCGGGAGAATTTCTTCTTTTTGGCGTTGTCGGCCGCGCTGGTCGATTCGCCGCTTTCCTCATCCTCATCCTGCGGTAATACCGGAGTGATAATGATATTGTTCACCCCCACCATTTTGATCTGTTCAAGGATTTCTTGCTGGGCGCCGTTTCCGATGGCCATCATGCTGATTACCGCTGCCACGCCGAATATGATCCCCAAGGCGGTAAGTATGGAGCGAAGCTTATTCGAGAGGATAGATTCGACGGCAATGTGTATATCATGCATGTATCTTTTGAGAAAGCGCATGTTCTATCTGGTTTTTAGATTCAACAATATGAACATGATCACCGCTGTTCGCCCTGTCGTTGTCCACCCTGTGGCGGGCCTCCGGGACGACGTTGCTGGCGGGCTTTCTTCTCTTCTTCGGCTTTACGCTCCTTCTCTTCTTCGGCTTGCTTTTTCTCCAATGCACGCTGCTTGATGATCGGTATCAAATCTTCGCCTGTCATCTTCCATGTAGCCGAGTTTTCGGGAATCGATACATATACCTTGTCGCCTGCTGATAAACCCTGTTCAACAACAATCTCGTTTTCGTTCGATTCGCCCAGGATCACCACTTGCCGCGTATGGCTTGTGGTGTATACAAAAGGCACGCTGTCCTGACTGTAAATAGCATCGATAGGGATATAGGTTACATTGCTCAATGTGTTAATCACAATGGAATTACTGGTTGTCATGGATGGACGCATGATCGGGTCGGTTTCGTTGACCTGTATCACCACTTCGAAAACTTTGGCATCGGCATTGGCCAATTGTTCGCCGATATCAGCCACCGAAGTTATCATGCCCGTATAGTTCTTGTCGGGGAATGCATCTACCCCGATGCGCACTTTTTGCCCCCTCTTTATTTTGCTGATGTCGATTTCATTAACGTAAGTTTTTGAAATCATTACCGAAAGGTCGGGCAGCGTGGCCACAATGTTATCCCACGGGTTGATGGACGAGCCGATTTTGCGCTTTTGTCCGCTCCATTCGCGATAATAGATCACCATGCCTTTTTTGGGCGCTTTGATGGTAAACCCGGAAAGCAGGTCGAGCATCTGCTGGCGCCGGCGTTGTTGACGGGCAAGGTCCAGGTCGGCTTCGTTCATGTTGGCTTTCGATTGCTGTACCTTCAGGGCGTAGTTGACATGTGCCTGTTCGAGCGCGCGCCTGGCTTTGTCCAGGTCGATTTCAGCCTGACGGATGGTAGCCGGCGGTTCAAATTTCGACTGTTCGAGTTTGATTCCGGCTTCTTCCACTGCAAACGTCTTGTTCAGCAATTCGTCGCGAAGCCCTTGCAGGGTCATGGTTGTATCCAGGCGTATGGTGAGGCATCTTGCATCAGCCTTTTCAATAGCATCCTCCACATCCAGCAGCGAGTTACCTGCCGTGCTGCGGTCGATTTCGGCTACATAGTCGCCCGAATCGACAACGGTTCCTTCAGCTACTAAATCCTGTATTTTATAGTCGCCATAACGGAATACGCCCGAACGCAAGTCGGGACCTACAATATTTTCGGAATTTTTGGCCTGCAATTCACCGGTAACGGCTACCAGTACTTCAAATTCGCCTTGGACAACTTTAACAATCAATTCGGCTTCGGTTTTCTTCTTACTGCGACCAAACCCATAAATAGCGCCTGCAATAACAACAACCGCGGCAACAGTCCACCAAACATACTTTTTTTTCATCCCGGATTAAACTGACTTAATGTTCAATAAATACATATTACATAAACCTCTTATTTTCCGAACATCACCCAAAACAATTTGTCAAAAAAAGTACGCAGAATTTATTGGAAATAATGTGATGGAAAACGGTGATAAAAGTATGTATTTTCCATGAGAATATTCTCCCTATTTAACGTTATTTAACTAAAAAAGGATGTGACAGGCCTGTTCCGACAATGGTTTCAAAGTCCTTAATCCGTTGAAAATATGCAGCAACGTTGTCGATTGTTTTTCGGGATACGAT
>JAISDP010000055.1 GCA_031264715.1 Bacteroidales bacterium | reverse complement strand
TAATCAAATGAAATAAGACGGATTACGCCCCGTTGGGGCTTCATGGCGAGCGGCGCATTTCCGACACAGGGCGTTGCCCTGTGCTGTTGATGTCGCTCTTTCAGAGCTTTTCCCGGCTCAAGTTGACTCTTCAAAACTGTTATATCCTGTTTATTCGTCATTACTTAAATCATTTCGGCTTTAGCCTGAATCATTTTTAGCCCCTGATTTCTCCTGATTTCTTTTAGCCCCTGATTTCTTTGACAGCGGCCAATAAGCGTTTGACATCATCGGGGAAAATCTGTCCGATGTGCCCGATGCGGAAACAATCGGCCTGGCTCAATTTTCCCGGATAAATCACAAATCCCTGATCGTTCAGTTTGCTATAGAAATCAGCAAAATTAAAATCCTTTTCGGGATAAAGGAACGAAGTGATGATATACCCCTGTTTTTCAGAGTCGAGGTATGTTTTGAACCCCATGGCTGTCATTCCTTCCACGAGAGTGCGGTGATTCTCTCCGTACCGTTTGGCTCGCGCAGCCACTCCGCCTTCCCGGTCGAACAGTTCCAATGCCTTGTGGAATGCCAGGATAGCGTGCGTGGGCGGCGTGAAACGGAACTGTCCGTCGCGCTCCAGTCCCTGCCATTGGGCGTAAAGGTCGAAACTCACCGTGCGCGCCTGCCCCCTGCACTGTTCCAGTGCGGCCTTCCGGCAAATAACGTATGTGAAACCGGGCACGCTTTCGATACATTTGTTGGACGACGAAACCAGGAAATCGATGCCGCAACGTTCGAAATCGATGGGAACAGCGCCGAAACTGCTCATGGCGTCCACCATGTAAATCTTGCCGGACTGTTTGACCGCCTGCCCAATCGATTCAATATCGTTGACGATGCCTGTGGTAGTTTCGCTGTGCACCACGGATACGTGCGTGATGGAGGGATCGGCGGCAAGGGCGGCGCGAACCTGGCCGACATCCGGCCATTCGTTTTCCTCGAAACTCAGCCTGGTTGTTCGTATTCCGTGAACTTCGGCAATATTGGCCATACGCGTACCGTAGGCGCCATTGATGACTGCCAGCAAATGTCCGTCACGCGGAACAGCGCTCGATGCAATGGCTTCCAGTCCAAAGGTGCCCGGGCCCTGCAATAATACGCAAGCATATTCATCGGCCGATACGCCTGCCAAGTGCAGCAACTGTTTGCGCACGTCCCTTACAATGCCGGTAAACGCCTGATCGCGCGAACCTAAATCGGTTAACATGGCTTCTTTCACTTCCGGGGCAGTGGTCAACGGGCCGGGAGTGAAAAGCAATTTATTCCGTAACTTTACTTTACTGTTTTCCATCTTATATCCATTTTTATAGATTTTTGCTTATTTCCTTTCTTCAGGCGGCAACTTGGCGAAGCGACCTCGCCGCGGCCTGCGGTTATGAAAATCCGGCTTTTCAAGCCGCCGACCCGAAATGGGAAACAGTTCCGTATCATCATTTATGAGGTGTGTTGCCGACATGAATTAATTTTCAACGATCAGCCGGTTGAGTTTCTCGTATATCAGGTAGCACATCCATGCATCGGTAGCGGCGTAGCGCTGCTGAGCCTCAGTGAGAATGTCGTTTTCCCAGTTGGAGAGCTGTTGCGATTTCGAGATGCGGACACCCAGCACAATGCCTGACATTTTGGCCAACCCGATATTTTTAATGTTGAATTTCTGCACCATATCCTGCAAATCGACAAATCCGCGGGGCTGCATTCTTGCAGAACGTTTCAGGACGTCGATGTCGTTTTTGATGGCGGCGCCTATTTTCAGGATATTGGGATCGGCCAGCAGCGCCAGCAGGCTTTTGGGTATATTCATCCTGCAAAGACGGAACAGGAAAGCCTCGGAAGCAGTGGCCAATTGCAGAAGAGCTACACGGTTAACTCTCCCTTTGGTGAATGACGGGCGCGTTTCGGTATCAAATCCCAGCACGGGATAAGACCTTAACCGGCTGACTGCTGCTTCGACCGCTCCCGGATGTTCAATCACATGAACCTTCCCCTCGAAACGGACTAACGACAGTGCATGAAGTTCATCATTGGATATTTCGGACACAAACATGCTTCTATCCCATCGGATCGGTTTGATTCAACATCCGGCTGACAGACACGATGTTATTCCATTTCTTCTTCATCATACTCTTCGGACATTTCTTCATCTAACTGCGATGCTTTTTTAGCTTCGGCATAACGGTGCTGGTACAGGTTCACGTGGATGATACGGGTTGCGCTCAACAGTTTTACGCCCCAATATTGTCCAAAAGTATCGAAACAGTCGGCAATGGCATCATTCATGTTTTCGAGCGTGCCGGTTTCGTATAGCAGCACAAAGTCCTTCAACTCCTGGTAGATGTCGGTGAGCATTTCCGCCAGGCTGGCTTCGACCATTTTCACCGTGCCGGGATAGCTTAGGTCGCTGAGATCGGTAAATTTGTCCAGTGCGCCAATGTAAGCAACCATGTTGGTGAAAATTTTATTGTACTCGCGCTCAGTCACAAATTTTTCAACATCCGAAGCGTAACGGGCATCGATAGCGGGAAGATGGAATACCCCCGTGTATATTTCGGGCAACAGGCGCAACTGCACGGTCCAGAAATCGGCTATTTTCTTATCGGGTAATTTCTCCAGGTATTCGAAATACCGGCGACACAGTTTTACAAACTCTTTTGTTTGCGGTGCAATAAGAGAATCGATCTTATTCATGAATTAAAAATATAAAAAATCAAACAAACCTATACATTATTTTCTATATCTACACAAAATTAGATTATTTTTTTGAGTTTTATTCCAATTTTACGTAATAATACAGATGATGATCCGGAAGCAAATCCGGGTGAAATATCCTGATCATATCTTTCAGGATGATATGCGGATTGACAACGCCCGATTCGAAAAAATCGTTACCACCTCCGGCGCTCGCACGCGCATAATTATTGTAGACTGCGCCGGCTTGAAACGGCTTGATAAGCGACAACCGTTCATCCACTGACCGGATTTCGGCAAGCGTGCGGGCTGCGCCTGTGTTGATCCAAAGGTCGGCTGTTCCCCCCTGATTGACGATGGTTTCGATATTGACAGGGATGCTTTCGCGCGAGGGATTGTCTTTCCATAAATATTGTCCGCCGGCATCGGCAATCATTGCAGCCATCCACGTTTCGCCACCGGGAATATACCAGATTCCCTGCCAGGGTAATCCGCATAATATTTTCGGAGAGCGGTCATTGCTTTTTACCAAATTCCGCAACGATTCGTATTCGTCCCTAATGATGCCGAACTTTTGAACGGCCTGCTCTTCGCAATTGTAGAACACCGCCATGAATTTGATCCACTCGGCTTTACCGAGAGCTGTCCGTTCGAGGTATTCGGCATTGAATATCACTTTCTGTCCCAGGCTGGTAAGCCGCGCCATACTGCCGGTAACCTCTTCGCCCACCCCGTACGCGAAAATCACGTCGGGTTTCAGGCTGATAATTTTCTCGTAATTCAATCCCCGGTCATAACCTATATCTATGACCTGCCCCGTATCAATAGCTTTATGAACAGTTGAATCCGAAACAAATGCCGCTCCCGACAATGCCTTAATGCTCGACGTTTTCCCCAAAGCCGACAACATTGCCACATGTGTGGTAGACAGGCAGATGACGCGCTCTACAGGTGTAAAAACAGTGGTATACTGCGAATATTCTGCCGGAACTTCCTTCCCTTTCGGACATAATGCATAACGATAGACCACATTTTTTGCACCCTGCCACGGATTAGAGACTGTTAACAAGGTGATATCACCCTGTTTTTCCAGTGTAAAGCCTTGTGCATACTCCACCATTGCCGAATCGGAAGAAACATCGGTCGGGATAGCGGCGGTATGTTGTCCCTGGCCGGTACAGGAGGCAAAGCCCGTGATGAAACCGACGGACAGAAGGAGATATTGTAAAAACCGGAGTATTGCCATGCAAAAAGATATTGATTGATTGCATACGACAACAAACAATGTACCAAAATTGACAGGTAATCGGTTTTTTTACAAATTAGATGATTCTAAAATAAGTGATTCCCGAATTTCCGCGGGTTTAGGTTGTTATGGGAGATATTTTTTTGCGACGCTATGATTTTTTACTTCTAACAGCGGTGGTCGAGGTAGCCGAATCTGCGTTTTAACTGTGCGGGAAAAAATCTTTAAAAAAGGAGATTGTTGATTTCCCGATCATAAGCAAAATCATTTTTTGCAAAAAGACAGATAGGTTTTTATCTTTGTGCAAAAATCTGGTGAATCAATTGAGCGTTTTCCATCCATATCGTTGGCTTTTACTTTTACCGTTCGTTCTGTTTCTTTCGGAAGCAGGCGTGTATGCACAGTCGCGTCAGAACCTGGAGCAGCAGCGCAAACAGGCATTACAGGATATCGAAGAAACGAACAGTTACTTGAAGGAAACACAACAGAGCCAAAAGGAATCGCTTGAAAAACTTAACCTGCTGAGCGCCCAGGTCACACAATTCAATCGACTCATTAACAGTATCAACGCCGAGATTGCATATGCCAACCGGCAGATTGGCGAGACGTCGGCCAAAGTAGGCGGGATGAGTATCGAAATTGAAAAAATGAAGGCGGAGTATGCCCAACTGGTTTACCATACCTACAAGAACAGGGGGAAATACAATAAATTGATATATGTGCTTTCGGCGAAGGATTTCAACGAGGCATACCGGCGCATGAAATATTTCCAGCAATACAGCGAATACCGCAAGAGGCAGGTTGCCGAAATTACCGTCAAACAGGAAGAGTTGCGTGTTGTGATTGAGCAATTGGCTGTCCGGAAAGCCGAAAAAGAAAAACTGCTTGCCGAACAACGCCAGGAAAGCAAGCGGCTGGAGGCTGTTAAAGCCGAACAAAATAAAGAAGTGAACAGCCTGAAAGCACAGGAACGGAAGTTGAGAAGCCAGTTGGAAGCGCAAAAACGGAAGGCGCAAAAACTGCAGAACGACATCGGAAAGATAATCGCCGCCGAAGCTAAAAAACGGAAAACCACCACGGACAACCTCTACGATAAATTGACCCCGGACGAACGTTTGGTTTCTAATAACTTCAAGGGTAACAAGGGCCGTTTACCCTGGCCTACCGAAAAAGGTATTATCACCGGCTATTTCGGCATTAACGCCCACCCGTTTTTCAAGGAAGTCCGCATGATCAATAATGGCATTGACATAACTACGATTGGCAGCGCGGATGTAAGAGCTGTCTTCGACGGCGAAGTGACGGGCGTTGGCGGCATACCGGGCGACAACCTGTTTATAATGGTGCGACACGGCAATTACATCACTGTCTATCAAAACCTGGTGGACGTGGCCGTAAAACAGGGTGATAAGGTGAAGCATAAGGAAAACATCGGGAAAGTATATACCGAAAAAGGAGCAAAAACGGCAGTATTGCATTTCGAAATATGGGAAGGTACCAATAAGCTGGATCCCGAATTGTGGATGATGAAAAATTAGCCGTTTCCAGATACAGTTATCCGGCCTTTTCCCAAGTTCCGGAAGGTGCGTGACGCTTACTGCAGCAACAGGTGTCCCCGAAAAAACGCAACTGATGAATGATCCATGATCAATTGCGTTCGTTTTTAGTGGTGACCCCGACAGGACTCAAACCTGTGACTTTCAGAACCGGAATCTGACGTTCTATTCAACTGAACTACGGGGCCGGTCTTGTGGGTGCAAAAGTAATCAAATCCCGGATATTTGCAAAACGATATTAAAAACAGACGTTGTGATAAAAATTATTTGCAAAAACGAATATTTTGGGTAAAATTGCAAACTAAAAGGCAGAGCGTATGCAGATCAGCAGTCAACCATTGGCAGACAGGATGAGGCCCGTCAGTCTCGACGGCTACACCGGACAAAGGCATCTGGTGGGTGAACATGCTGTGCTGCGCCGGATGATAGAGTCGGGCAACATATCATCGTTTATCCTTTGGGGACCTCCGGGAGTAGGGAAGACCACGCTTGCGCAAATCATCGCCAGCAGGCTTAAACGACCGTTTTACAGCCTCAGCGCCGTTAATTCGGGTGTAAAGGATGTACGCGAGACGATCGAAAGCGCCAGGAAACAGAAGTTTTTCAGCGCTCCATGCCCCGTCCTGTTCATCGACGAAATTCACCGGTTCAGCAAATCGCAGCAGGACTCGTTGCTGGCTGCGGTGGAGCAGGGAATCGTAGTGCTTATTGGCGCCACTACCGAAAACCCATCGTTCGAGGTCATTTCGCCACTGCTTTCGCGATGCCAGGTATATACCCTCAAGTCGCTCGATAAGGCCGATTTGCTGGAAATCATTGACCATGCGTTAAAGAAGGATAACCTGTTGAAAACCCTTCCGGTGCGAATTGAAGAAACCGACGCTTTGCTGCGCGTGTCGGGAGGCGATGCCCGTAAGCTACTCAATGCGCTTGAGTTAGTAATTGTAGCTGAACTTGATGCCGATGGCAAAGCAGCTTCGGAAATTGTGATTACCGATACGAAGGTGCTGGAACGCGTGCAACAGAACATAGCCCTGTACGACAAGAACGGTGAGATGCATTACGACATCATTTCGGCGTTTATCAAGTCGGTACGCGGTAGCGACCCCAATGCGGCTGTGTATTATCTTGCACGGATGATTGAAGGCGGCGAAGATCCGTTATTCATCGCACGGCGGCTGATTATCCTGGCTTCGGAGGATATCGGGCTGGCCAACCCCAATGCTTTACTGATAGCGCAAAGCTGTTTCCAGGCCGTACATTCGATTGGTATGCCCGAAGGACGTATTGTATTGTCGCAGGCTACCATTTATTTGGCTACTTCGCCTAAAAGCAACTCGTCTTATGAAGCCATTGATAGCGCTATTGCGATGGTACGGCAAACAGGTAACCTGCCTGTGCCGCTGCACATCCGTAATGCGCCTACCAAATTGATGAAAGAGCTGGGTTATCACAAAGGTTATCAATATGCACACAGTTTTACAGGAAATTTTGTCGACCAGGAATTTCTGCCGCCTGAAATAAGCGGCTCAACATTTTACAAGCCGGGTTCCAACTCTCGCGAAAAAGAAATCAAGGAGCGGCTGGATAAGCTGTGGAACGGAAAATATAAATAAATCGGATAAATCAAATAAATCCGTGTGCGCACACGGATTTTACAAACATATATCCTATTGTCTCCGAGGATTTAAACTTTCAATATTCATCATGTGGCGGTTATGTTATGATAAAAACGCTTTTATTTTACCAATAACTTATTTACATTTGCCCCTGA
>JAISDP010000054.1 GCA_031264715.1 Bacteroidales bacterium | reverse complement strand
AAAAACAATAATACAATGAGTAATAAAACATCACGACGCGACTTTATTGCAAAGTCGACCCTGGCAGCGGCAGGGGTTAGCCTTGGCGCCGGCATATTTCCGGCATCGGGCAATATATTGGGTGCCAATGATAAAATCCGTGTGGGATTTATTGGCATCGGTAACCGGGGTTCGCAACTCATGGGGCTGTTCATGAACAATGCCGATTGCGAAGTGGCCGCGCTGTGCGACGTCTACGAGCCGTACATGTCGCGCAGCCGCAACGAAGTCGATCCGCGTTACCTGAAGGACATGGGCGGACAAGTGCCCCGGATGGGTGAACAATTTCCCAAAAAACCAAAATTGTACAAAGACTGGCGGAAGTTACTCGAGGATAAAACTATCGATGCCGTGTGTATCGCCACGCCCGACCATTGGCATGCCTTGCAGACTATTGGCGCTATACAGGCCGGCAAGGATGTCTATGTGGAAAAACCCCTCACCATCACCATCCTCGAAGGGCGCAAGATGGTAGAAGCACAAGCCGGAAGTAAGCAGGTAGTAGCTGTCGGGCTCAACCGGCGTGGAAATGCGGTTTACCAAAAGCTGGCCAAGGAAATCCCAACGGGAAAGCTCGGTAAGATAACCGTTGCACGCGCCTTCCGTGTCAACGACATGTATCCCGACGGCATCGGGAGCATGAAACCCGAGAATCCGCCGGCAAACTTCGATTGGGATGCATGGCTGGGTCCACGGGCCAGTCGCCCTTATCAATACAACATCGCACCTTACAAATTCCGCTGGTGGAGCGACTATTCGTCGCAGATGGGTAACTGGGGCGTACATTTCATGGATGTGATCCGCTGGATGATGGGCGAAAAAGCCCCGGTTGCCATCAGCGCTCATGGCGGCAAATATGCTGTAATGCACGACGGCGACATTCCCGACACCATGGAGGTAATTTACGAATTCGCTTCGGGATCAATCGCCACTTTCTCAATATACGAAGCAAGCAGCGGCGGACTTTTCCCCAAAGGCGAGGTGGAATTGCGCGGTACCAAAGGCGCCTTATACGCAAGCGAAGGCGGTTACCAGATCATTCCCAACCGTTCCGGACAGTTCCAGACATGGAAAGACCCGGTACCACCCGAAGAATTTACCCAGGCCGACAAGATGCTTAGCGACGGTTCGAGCGGCGACAGCACCGGAAACCTGGTACGGAACTTTTTGGATTGCGTGAAATCGCGCCAAACGCCATTATGTACACTCGAAGAAGGACATCGCTCCACTTGTTTTGCACACCTGGGTAATATCGCGTTGGCCACCAAAGAGCGCCTGCAGTGGGATCCGGAAAAGGAACAGTTCACCAACAGCGCAAAAGCCAACGAACTGTTGCATTACGGTTACCGTAATCAATGGAAAATGTACGGGTTATGAAACGCCGCGAGTTTGTTATCAAGAGCGCCGCCATGGGAATGATGGCGCCCTTTGCCGCGCAGGTAAAAGTTTTTGGATCACCTGCCGTGTTTGTTCCACAGACGGAAAACATAATCTGTACCTTCTCAAAGACCTTTCAATGGCTGGGATACGACGACCTTGCCGGATTTCTTGCCGATGCCGGTTATGAAGGAATAGACCTGCCGATTCGTCCGGGCGGCCACGTACTGCCCGATAACGTTGACCACGACTTTCCGGCTGCCGTCAAAGCTGCGCGAAAACATGGCTTGTCCATCCCGATGATCGTAACAGCCATCACCGATGTTACAGAGCCATTTACAGAGCGTATCCTGAAAACGGCGGCGGATCAAGGCGTAAAATACTATCGCCTGGGATATTACAGGTACGACAGCAAATTGACCACCCAGCAAAATTTGGACAAAGTCCGAAGCCAACTGGAGGCGTTGTGCAAGCTAAATGCCAAATACGGTCTGCAGGGCGGATACCAGAATCATGTGGGCGCCAACGTGGGAAGTCCGGTTTGGGACTTGTGGTACCTGATCAAAGACCTCGACCCGCGTTATATCGGTTGCCAGTACGATGTCCGTCATGCCGCCGCAGAAGGCATCAACTCGTGGCCGCTGGGTTTCGACGCCATAGCCTCGCACGTGAAGCATGAATGTATCAAGGATTATGTTTATACGCAAGACCATAAGGGAAAATGGACTGTAAAATCCGTTCCGCTTGGGACCGGTGCAGTCGATTTCAAGAAATACTTCACCATGCGGAAGAAATACGGGATCAACGGGCCGCTGTCCATCCACTACGAATTTGACCTCGGCGACGACGAATCGCTTCCCGCAAAGGAACGGATGAAGCGGATCATGCCGGTCGTCCGCAAGGAAGTAGAAACATTACGAACTTTAATGAAAGAATCATCATGAACAGGAGAAATTTTATCAAAAACACCGCCACCTTTGCTGCTTTGGGGACGATAGGAATAGACCAGGCTGCTTGTACCGCATCAACTGCACGCAGTAAAGCGATGAAACCGTTCCGTGTGACGGCAACAGGTTCCAATTTCGAACGCGAGCCACTCATACGTCCGTTCGGTTTCAAAGGCGGATATATGAAGGAAATATGGCAAACGGCAGCTATGCTCCAAGGCGACAGCGGCACACAAAAAGCAGGAATCTGCACCCACAACGTTCTGTGGAGTGATGCGGAAGTATTTGCTGCCCATTCCGAAGCGGCCGGCAACGCCATCATGTTTGCCATGGCCGAACGCGGATTGCAGATGGTCAAAGGCCAATCGTTCGAATCGCCCATACACATGGTCGACAGCATCATGGATGAACTTTGGCGCTACGGGCAGAAAATAACCGATAATCCGCATTTGCGCAAAACATTCGCGCTGAATGCCCTGGTAGGGGTCGATAATGCTGCATGGTTACTGTATGCCGCCGAAAACGGCATCACCAACTTCGATGACCTGATCCCGCCGGCTTACCGTCCCGCGCTCTCGCATCACCACAAAACGGTGGCCAGTATCCCGCTGATGGCTTACAATATCCCTATCAACGAAATCGTGAAAGCCGTGGCCGACGGTTATTTCTTCATGAAGATCAAGATCGGGCAACCGGGCACGCAGGAAGAAATGCTGCAAAAGGATATGGATCGGCTCACGGCCATCCACCAGGCAATAGGCAACCGCACCACCACACATTCGAAGAACGGCAAGCTGCCTTACTATTTTGATGCCAATGGTCGTTATGAAAAAAAGGAAACCCTGCAACGCCTTATCGATCATGCACGCAAGATTGGGGCCTTTGACCAGATTGCCCTCATCGAGGAGCCTTTCCCCGAAGAATTGGAAGTGGATGTAAGCGACCTGGGCGTTCGCCTTGCCGCCGACGAAAGCGCCCACACCGATGCCGACGCCTTGAAACGGATACAGATGGGATACAAAGCCATTGCACTGAAAGCCATTGCCAAAACAATGAGCATGACCATGAAGATCGCACAGGTAGCCCACGAGCACAATGTTCCCTGTTTTTGTGCCGACCTGACGGTAAACCCGATATTAGTGGAATGGAACAAGAACGTGGCCGCAAGGTTGTCGCCGTTCCCGGGATTAGGCGCCGGCCTGCTCGAAACCAACGGGCACCAGAACTATACGAACTGGGACAGGATGTTGACGTACAATCCCACATCGGGCGCATCATGGGCAAAAACCGTTCAAGGGGTATTCAGTCTGGATAAGGATTATTACGATCGTAGCGGCGGCATTTTCGAACCTTCGGAACATTACGAAGAATGGTTTAAAAGGTCATAAAATCCATTTCTTGACAGGTACATTCGTTGCAATACAGGGCGTTGTCCGTCAGGACATTCATATCAATAGCATCCATGCGGAAAACATCAACAAATCTCCGCAGGAGATTCATCATGTGAAACCCCATACGGGGCACTCTGGATATTCGTCAAAAAAAATAACTCGTTCGTCAAAAAAAAGTAATTTGTCTCCAAAAACTGTCTTATCTTTGCATCTGTAATTTTTGATAGTTTTATATTTTCATATCATAATGAAAAATTTAATTCTGCTATTTGTTTTTGCCTGCATTTTTGCAGGGTGTAAGTCTAAAGACGATCCTGTTGAACCGTCCCATAAGGTCATCGTCTTTTTTTCCGCCAAGTCCAATTCGACTTCCTTGTTAAAGTCCGATGCCACTGATGATGAGAAGAAGATCAGCAGGGTTATTCTTTATGGAGTAGATGCACAGAACGCCGTAATCGAAAATTATGCGCCCGTCAATAATCCTCCATTGACCGGCATACAGTTTACTGTTTCCGGCAATGTCAAAATACTATATGCGATTGCCAATCCTTCTGAAGCCATGTTAGCGGCGGTCCCATCAAATCTTTTCGAATTAATGGCTATGACCGGCGACTTTACCGATGCGCCCCGGTCGCCTTTTCTTATGGGCGGTAATGGGGTGGTGAACAATTCCAGCGTGAATATTGAGTTTATCAGGGCCGTGGCAAAGATCAGTTTTATCGGCATGAAAGATTTCGCAATCGGATCGATAGCCGTAGAAAATGCCCCTGATGAAGGATATGTCTTCAGCCAGGGTTCGCCGGCAGCGCCTGTGTCTTCCGAAGGGGTTAACTATGGCGCGGTCGAGTCGCCGACGCCGACGGTTTATGTTGCCGAAAATACGAAACAGGATCCCGCACGGTTTGTTGTAACCGGCATGTTTGACGGCAAGCTGGCAAATTACGCCTTTGCCCTTTCAAATGAAGGATTACGGATTGATATCGCACGCAACACCCATTATCAGGTAAGCATCACGCCAAAAACCGAAAATGAGTGTACCATCACCGTAAACATACCCGAATGGAACGATGGGGAAACCGACGTTATTGTGGTGCCCGACAACCATTTTTCAATTGAAAAAACCGAATCATTTTAAATAATTCATAATTCATAATTAACAACAGTTTGTCATGAAAAAACCCGTTTTACTGTTTGCCTTATGCGCCTGCATTTTTGCAGGGTGTAGCAAGGAGCCGAAAGATACATCCGAACAGCAGGCTGATTGCCGGGTGACTGTCATTCTTTCTGCCGCATCCGATTCAAAATCCTTATTGAAATCGGATGCCTCGGTAGCCGAAGAAGATATTGACAGGTTGATGATTTTCGGGGTGAACGCCTCGGACGGAATCGACTCCATTTATATCATCAGCGATCCGCCGGCGAATAATATAGTGCCGATTACCGTTTCCAGGAAAGTGAAATCGCTTTACGCGATTGCCAATCATTCCGTTGCGATGGAAGCGCTAACGCCGGCGTCAGTTGCAGATTTGCTGGCCATAACCGGCGATTTTTCTGCTGCGCCCCAGTCGCCTTTCCTGATGGGCGGCAATGGGAACATCATCGCCGCCGGCGGTAATTACACCGCTTCCGTTCAACTGATCAGGGCAGTGGCAAAAATAGCCGTCATCGGTAAGAACGATTTCACGATCGAAACGGTAACCGTGAAGGAAACGCCCGACCAGGGATATGTATTCAAGACGGAACCGCTGTCGGTACCGGCTGCCACCAGGATTAATTACAACCCTGTTGCTTCGGCTGATCCAGTGCTTTACGTTGCCGAAAATAGCAGCGAGACCCCTACACAATTCCTGGTAACCGGCACGTTTGACAGTAAACCGGCAAGTTATACCGTTGAGTTGAAAAAGGACGGGCAATTTGTCGACATTGTGCGCAACACTTTTTACAAGGTGCACATCACTCCGATTACCGAAGACGAGTGCGCCGTTACCTTCAGCATACCCGACTGGGACGATGAGGATACCGATGATCATGTGATACCCGACTCGGCTTTTGAATAACCTTCAATGGTAAAAGAATAAATTCATAATTCATAATTCATAATTATCAACAGTTTGTCATGAAAAAATCAGTTTTATTGTTTGCTTTATGCGTGTATATTTTTGCGGGATGTACCAAGGAGCCGCAGAAAGCGCTTGATCAGGAAGAATGTCAGGTAGAGGTCTCTTTTTCCAACGATTTCACAAAATCCTTGCTGAAATCAACAACCGATGAGGAAAAGACGCTCTCAAAGGTTGTCCTTTTTGGAGTGGACGCCGCCGGCGATTATGTAGCGAAGTACACCATCGCATCACCGGTAGTAGGGGCCCAACCACTGACCATTCTCAAAAAAATCAAAACGCTGTATGCGATAGCCAATCCCACCAATACAATGGAAGCGCTCACTCCGGATAAGACGGAGTTGGATGCTTTGGTTGGCGACTTTTCCTCTGCGCCCGCTACGCCCCTTTTGATGGGCGGTTCGGGGGATATAGTCAACAACGAAGGCGTTTACTGGGTTGTCATTACACTGTCCAGGGCTATGGCAAAGGTTGTTTTCACCAGTGAAGGGTTCACGATCACATCGGTAAAAGCGACGAACACACCTGACCAGGCATATGTTTTCAAACAGCCTTCGGTAGCAGCGCCTTCAACCGCTACCCTAATCGATACCTACGCCGGGGTTGCGGGGACGGATGCGGATCCGGTTTATGTTGCCGAAAACGCCAATGCTGCTGATGAGACCGCTACGAAATTTGCCGTAAGCGGTAAGTTGGACAACAACAAAACGGTAACTTATAACATAACGCTGAAATCAGGCCCCAGTACCTTTCTTCCTATCGAACGCAATAAACAGTATAACGTGACAGTCAAAGTTACCGACACGTCGTGTACGGTTACCATCACTATGCCCGACTGGGATGATGTAAATGGCGGTGAGTATGAGATTCCATACGACGATTTCGTGGAAGAATAATCGTTTATTATAGTCGAAAAAAAATAAAAACCTTATCGCAAATCCGAACGGGAGTCGGATTTTGAAAGACCGGCGCCCGTTTATACGATAATCGCTCATTTGTTGATCAATGCTTTACGTATTCAGGAAAAATATCATCGCATTATTATTTGTATCCGGCCTTTTCATCATGGCCGGATGCGAATTTGATATCGAGGATCATCCGGAACCGGAGCGTCTGGTAACGATCAGCCTTACTGTCGGTTCGGAACCGGCTTCGCTGTTGAAAGCAAGCACGGCAAGCCAGGAGGAAAAGGACATCATCGGTGATGTTGTCTTTTTTGGAGTGGACGCCAAAGGCGGTTATATTGATACATACCCCTTTAGTATAGGGGAGCAGTCGCTTACCATTTCCAGCAGGATCAAGACGCTGTATGCTGTTGCCAATCCAACACTCGACATGCTTGCTGCAACTCCATCGGAAACGGATTTGCAGAACATGACCGTGGATTTTACCGCTGCGCCTGCATCGTCTTTCCTGATGAGCGGTAGCGGCGTTGTGAGCGGCAGCAGCGTGAGTATTGCGCTTGTCCGCTCTGTGGCGAAAATAGAAATTAAAGGTAAAAAGGGTTTCAAGGTAACAGGGATAACCGTGGAGAACACGCCCGACAAGGGGTATGTATTCCCGCAAAGCCCGCTGGCGGTTCCGGACGGTAGCGTCCCCAGCTACACCACATCGGATACCATATTTTATGTAGCCGAGAATACGAGAACGGCTGCCGCGCGTACGCAATTTACCGTAACCGGCACATATGACGGCAAAACGGCAAGCCGCACCATTACCCTGAATCTTGACCTCGTCCGCAACAAACACTACAGCATAAGTATTTCCCCGGGCGAGCAGGGCGCCGGATTGTACTCTGTTGCGGTGGTCGACGAATGGGTCGATGAGA
>JAISDP010000327.1 GCA_031264715.1 Bacteroidales bacterium | reverse complement strand
TTGGTTTGCAGGTTTCTGCGATAACTGCGGATGGTTTCATAGCCGAGATTCATCTTTTCGGCTATTTCCTTGCTGGTATGACCGGCGGCAAGCAATTTCAGCAGTTCGCGTTCCTGCCTCGTGAGTATAACATGTTTGTCCCGCTCTTTTTTCAGCAGCATATCGGCTTCTTCGCACAGGAAGCGCTTGCCGGAAGCTACCGCGCAGATGCCTTCAACGATTTCTTCCGGCGTGGCATTTTTCAGGATATAGCCCGACGCGCCGTTATTGAGCGTATGCAAAATAACCGTATATTCGGCGTAGCTGGTCAGCATCAGGATGTTCATTGCCGGATATTCCGCTTTGAGTTCGGGACATAAATCCATGCCGCTTCCGTCGGGCAAACCCACGTCAAGCATCAGCACATCCGGCTGTCCGGCTTTCAGCATTTTCCGGCATCCGGCTACCGTACCCGTTTTTCCTGTCAATATGGCTATGTCCGATTCTGCAATAATTTTTTCCATGCCGTCGAGAACAATATAGTGGTCATCTACTATTGCCACCTTAATCAGTTGAGAGTTATTATTTGCTTCCATCGACTATACTGTTTTATGCGCGTCTTCAACTTTCAACGGAAATTCGATATTGATTTCCGTTCCCTCGCCTGCTTTGGAATCAATGTTTATAATACCGCCGAAAGAAGTTACGCGGATTCGGATATTCGACAGTCCCATGCCTGTGGAAACCGTTTCCGGGTCGAAGCCGCCACCGTCGTCCTGCACGGTAAAGGCGATACGGTTGAGTTCCTGAATGACTTGAACGAAGATGTGCGATGCTCCGGAATGCTTCAGCGCATTGCTGATCAATTCGTGGATGATGCGGTAAACGACTTCTTCCTGTTTCGCATCAAGCCTTGATTCGTCGCCATACCACACGAACTGTACGGCCGGAAGCGTGTCGCAAAAGTCGCCTATCGCCGGTTTCAGCCCGAAGCGGGAAAGCGCGTCGGGCATCAGGTGGTGAGCCACGCGGCGCATCTCGTTCATCGAATCGTCCAGAAGGCTTACCGCCTTGTTATAACATTCCACGTCCTTTTCCCCAAGCATGGATATTTGTTTTATGTCAAGCAAATTGTATTTAGCGGCGGCAAGTATGCTTCCCAAACTGTCATGCAGGTCGCGGGCGAGGCGGATGCGTTCCTGCACCTCGCCGTCGAGAACAGCTTGCGTGGCTATCAACTGCTTTTCCTGTTCCAACTGTTTGATTTGCTGTTCGGCAAGATGTTTTTCCTGCTCGGCCAGTTCCCTTTGGCTTTCGGCAAGGCGTTTCTTCTGCACAGTCCAGCGCCAAAGGAGGAAGAATGCAGCCAAAGTTAATAGCAGTAACGCGCCTCCGGCAATTCCAAGCCAAATCACCAGCCGTTTTTCTTCCTCCAATGTGGTAATCTGCATTTCCTTCTTTTCCGTTTCATATTCTATCTGGAAAGCGCTGATTTGGTTATGCATTCCAAGGTTGTAGAGCGAATCGTCCACCAAAATCCCCTTTTCCAGCCATTCAAGCGACAAAGCCGGATTGTTGTCGCGATGAATCTGGTACAGCTTATCGTATATCACGCTCAACATGTTGTAATTTTGAAGTTCAAGACACCGTTCAACGCTTTGCTCATAATATACACCGGCTTCCATGTACTTTTTACGCTCTCTGTTGAGATCGCCCAGTATCATCAGGTCGAAAGCCGTTGGATATTTGTCTTCCAGTTGCCTGCTCATTTCCAGCGCTTCAAGCAGGCTGGCTTCTGCCTTGTCGTATTCCCCTGTTTTCATTTGCGCCATACCCAAACGGCACAAACCGGCTTCAAGATACTGGGGCGTACCGATTTGGCGACATATTTCGAGCGACTGGGTGACGGCTTCAACGGCTTTGTCCGCATCACCGTATTGCAGATGGTACTCGCCTGTCGAACCGAGACAGTTTGCGATAAGTTTTTGATGGCCAATCCTGCGGGCAATGGACAGAACTTTCTCTATAGTTTGCATTCCTGCTTCATTCCTGTTTTTCCGCAGATAAAACATGCCCAGTTGATAAAGTGTTTCTGCTTCGTTTTTTTCATCACCGATGGAAGACGACAGGTCGATGCTTTTATCGAAATACGAAACGGCTTTGTCTATCTGATTGATGCGGTCATAAATTGTAGCGAGTTTACGACAGTCTGCGGCAACCATCGGCTTATCGTTCAGGCGTTCATCTATGTTTAGTCCTTCTTCGATATAATTGATGGCTTTCTGGTAGTCGCCTTTGACTGCGGCAAAAGAGGACATGCAGTAGAGTACCCGCGCACGGACTTGTTCCGTCCGGTCGCTTGGAGAAAACACCCATTCCTCGTTTACAACTTCGCGCCGGAAAGCCAGGGCGCATATTTCATTTGCCGGACGGATTTGTCCCGCGCCCTTTACTTCCGAATATACGGTATATAAACTATCTATATCCTGTGCTTTAAGTGGCGCGGACAGCGACAGAAAATATACCGCTATGTAAATTATTGATTTACAGCAATATATATATGGGGGGGGGTAAAATCACCTTTAATAAAAAGGCGTTGAAGCGTTGCCACTGTTGCGGAGCTGCTATAAATATCCGGCTTGACTGTTTCATACATTATATATAATCATTTTTAATTTCCTGATTTCATGCTGCAAAAGTAGTGTACATAAATCTCCTGTGCTACCCTCAATTGAGGGTTTTTTGAATCGGGAAAGCTTTTCATTCTTCCAGCAGCCAGTCAATGACATTGATTTTTTGTATCCCCTTGTAGGTTATAACCGGCTCTACATCGGTAGTAAGCAAAATTCGCCGGTTGAAATCCCTGATTAATTCAAAGGGGCGTATTTCGCGCTGAAAAGTACTGTCCTCCTTTGCCGTCCATGCTACTTGGATATATTCCCGGTCGCCGCCGGGTTTGCGTACCACAAAATCAATTTCGGCATGGTCGGCTTTACCGATATTTACTTGATGTCCACGTCTTAACAATTCGAGAAAAACAATATTTTCCAAATTATGACCCAAGTCTGGATTGTTTTTATCGCCAAGGAAGAATTTTTTTAAACCCAAATCAACGGTATAATATTTTTCCTGCGTCATCAAAAGCCCTTTGCCGCGCAAGTCGAAGCGCTTTACCCTGTAAAACAGGTACGATTCTACCAAAGCGTTAATGTAATTCTCAACCGTATTGTGCGAAAGGGAGATTTGGTTATTGATTTTCAGCGTATTGGTTATCTTTTTGGGTGAAATAACCGACCCGATAGAATCGAAAAGAAATACCGTAGTTTTGTTAAAATGGTCTTCGTTTCGCCATTTGTTGCGCACCAGTACATCTTTTTGAATTACATCCCGAATATAATTCTTAATCGAATTTTCAGGCAGATCAAAAATTCCCGGCATTCCGCCCATGTCGATGTATTTGGCAAACAACAGATCGGTACGGGAAATATCCGCCTGCGTCAAAAGAAATTCACGGAACGAAAACGGTAAAATATGAATGGAAATATAGCGGCCTGTGAGCAAAGTGCCAAGTTCACTCGAAAGCAGGTAAGCATTTGAACCTGCAATATATACGTCGATATTCGGCTTCACATAAAGCCCGTCCACAAGCCGTTCAAACTCTTTTACCTGTTGCACTTCGTCCAAAAAAACATAACAGAGTTTCGATAAATACAGCCGGTCTGTAATGTGATAATACAGCCCTTCAAAATCGTTCAGCCATTTACGGTTTTCAAAATCTTCAAAATTCAGGAATACAATTTGGTTTTCATGTACGCCGTCGGCAATTAAATAATCGCGGAACATCTGCATTACAGTCGATTTCCCGCAACGCCGTACGCCCGTAAGAACTTTTATCAAGTTTTTATCTCTCAACCCGATAAGCGTATTCATGTAATCCTTTCGCTCTATACTTTTCATACCGTTTATTTTACAGACCAAAGTTTGTATTCTTAAATACTCTGGTCTGCAAAGGTATGTAAAAATAGAATCAAAGCAAATTTTGATGCAACAATCCCGTGCGCGTTTCCCGTCAGGGAAACCATATCAATAGGAAAAAGATGCGCCGCCGCCGGATCAAAACAGGTCAAATAAAGAGGAACAGGCTCAAGGCCATAACGACCATGCCCACAATAAGCCCCGAAATGGATATATGATGTTTGCCGTATTTTTCGGCTGTGGGCAAAAGCTCGTCCAGCGAAATGTACACCATGATCCCGGCAACGGCAGCCAGCACGATACCATTGATCAGCGGCGA
>JAISDP010000099.1 GCA_031264715.1 Bacteroidales bacterium | reverse complement strand
TAACAAAGGAGGGATTCCGTGAAAAATACTCCTTAATGTAATTACCCAAATGAAACCCTTATTGCATACCCGAAAGGTCAATTACGATTACCGTCAGGTATTTTTTGACTTTAATCGCGCGTTAAACACCATTAAAGACAAAACTTTATTAATCTCGTCCATTATAACCCGTATTTCCCCCTGTTGGTCGATCATTTCATCAAAAAGCACAATGATGCGCTCCGTACCGGGATAACCGGATGCTCAAGCGAGGCGCTTGCAGTTTTATGCCATACGTGGCCGGGCAACGTCCGCGATTTGGAAAATGCCGTACAAAGCGCCATGATTGTCTGCAAAACGGGGATAATTCAACCGGGAGACCTTCCCGTACGGATAAACAGCCACAGGGACGACGCAGAACGGGACAGGATTGTGAAAGCGTTGGAACATTGCAGGTTTAGTAAAACCGATACTGCCCAATATATGGGTATCAGCAGGAAAACATTATTTAATAAAATGAAGAGATACGGGCTGGAGTGAAGTAACGGTTCTGTAATAAGCTCTGAAAGAGCGTAATCAATAACGCAGGGCAACGCCCTGTCATGGTCGGAAGATTATGGTAATTGTAAATAGCTCTGAAAGAGCGATATCATTAGCACAGGGCAACGCCCTGTGCCGCAGCAAACACATTCATACCAAGCCCCAACGGGGCGTAATCAGATATATTTCATTTGATTACGCCCTTTCAGGCCTTTCAGGGCCCTGGTGAATATGATGTGTTTCGTTTCGCAGGGCGCCTGTGGTTTTCCGGGAAAACACTACCTTGCTCAATGATGCGGTTAACTTGCGTATGATAATTTAATCATATTCGTTTGTCCCTTTTCTTCGAAAGGCGTACTGCCGACATGTACCACAACATCACCCTTTTGGATGTAGCCGCGTTCCTTGAGGTTGGCCATGGATTGCTCGATAGCTTCGTCAATATTGTCGGTCTCTTCGGAATGATAGGCGTGCGCGCCCCAGATGAGCGCCATTTTACGCACCAGCGCTTTATTGCGAGTGAACACAAAGGTTTCGGCCTGGGGACGGTGGCTTGATATGCGCATGGCCGTATAACCCGAAAAGGTGAAGATAACGATAGCCTTGGCATTTGCCTGGTCGGCCATTCGACAGGCATTCAGGCAAATGGAATCGGGAAGGAAGGTACGGCCATAAATGTCGGGCAACGTTTCGCGGTTGTACTGGAATCCGTGTGTTTCTGTCCAGTCGATGATTTGGCGCATGGCTTTGACAGTTTCCACAGGGTACTTGCCGTTAGCTGTTTCGGCGCTGAGCATCACGGCGTCGACGCCATCGAGGACGGCGTTAGCCACATCATTGGCTTCGGCGCGGGTAGGCCGGAAACTTGTGATCATGCTTTCGAGCATCTGCGTGGCAATCACTACCGGCTTGGCTTGCGTGATGCATTTCCCGACAATCATTTTCTGGAGCATCGGTACGCGGTCGAACGGCACTTCCACACCCAGGTCGCCACGAGCCACCATGACGCCGTTGGATGCGTCGATGATGGCATCGATATTGTCGATCGCTTCGGGTTTCTCAATCTTGGCTATGATACGGGCAAATTTCTTTTTCGATCGCAACAGGTCGCGCAGGGGCAACAAATCGTCGGCTGAGCGGACAAACGACAAGGCGATCCAGTCGACATTGTAATCAAGGGCAAACGCGGCATCGGCAAGGTCCTTCCCGGTAAGGCTGGGCAACGATAACCTGGTATCGGGCAGGTTTATGCCCTTTTTCGAGGTTACCATCCCGCCATAGATCACCCTGGCAGTGATCCTGTTCTTCTTATTGGTTTTCAGCACTTCGAGCTTGACCTTTCCATCGTCGATCAATACCGCTTCACCGGCTTTCACATCTTTGGCAAAATCAGGATAACTGACATGCAACTGTTTATCTGTACCGAGGCTTTCGGCAGTTACCAGGTCTATCATTTGTCCATCCTGCAATACAACAGCATCATTCTCGACATCGCCGATACGAAGCTTCGGACCTTGCAGATCGGCCAGGATGGTGACATTGGTACGCATCTCCTGGTTCAGTTCGATGATATTCTGAATGCTTTGGCGGTGATCCTCGTGCGTGCCGTGCGAGAAATTAAGGCGGCAGACATTGATACCGGCGGCGAACAGTTCGCGGAGCACTTCTTTTGATGATGATGCCGGCCCAATGGTGGCAATAACTTTTGTGTGACTCATTTAATTTTTGATGATTGATGATTAACTTCGTTGAGATTGCAGGCTAAGTATGCCAAGTTTTGATTTGCACGCCCGGTTTTTAATTTTTGATGAGCGCGGGACTTGCTATTTTACAAAGGAAAGCATATTCGAGCGCGGTTTCGCGATATTGCTCAAAGCGCCCCGAAGCGCCCCCGTGGCCGGCATCCATGTTGGTATGCAGCAGCAACAGGTTGTCGCCGGTTTTCATATCGCGCATTTTGGCTACCCACTTGGCCGGCTCCCAGTACTGTACCTGCGAATCGTGCAGGCCGGCGGTCACCAGCATGTTGGGATAAGCTTGTGCGCCCACATTGTCGTAGGGCGAGTACGAGACCATGTACCGGTAATACGTTTCGTCGTCGGGATTGCCCCATTCGTCATATTCGCCTATGGTGAGCGGTATCGATTTGTCGCTCATGGTAGTGATGACATCTACGAAAGGTACTGCGGCAATAACGGCTTTGAACAGGTCGGGGCGCATGTTTACCACAGCGCCCATCAGCAGGCCGCCGGCGCTGCCGCCCGTCGCGCAAAGATGATTCTTATCGGTATATTTTTCGGCGATGAGGTATTCGGCGCAAGCAATGAAATCTTTAAATGTGTTGCATTTGTTCAACAGCTTGCCGTCTTCGTACCATTCGCGCCCAAGCGTCTGTCCGCCACGGATATGGGCAATGGCAAACACGAAGCCGCGGTCGAGCAGACTGATACGCGCCACGCTGAAGGCAGGATCGACATTCACACCGTACGAACCGTAGCCGTAGAGCAGGAGCGGCGTATGCCCGCCGAGTTCTGTATCCTTACGGTATACCAGCGAAACGGGGATTTTTTTCCCGTCCTCTCCACAGGCATATAGCCGCCTGGACATATAATCGCCAGGATTGAAACCGCCTACAATTTCCTGCTGCTTGAGGAGCGTTTTTTCGTGCGTGCGCATGTTATAATCGAAGGTGGACTGCGGCGTGGTGAGCGAACTGTACGAGAACCTCAACTGTTCGGTGTCGAACGACGGATTGTACGATATGTAAGCCGTATACGCTTCTTCGCCAAAATCGAGGTAATGCTCTTCGGCGCCATTCATTGGGCGTATGCGCAACTGCGCCAACCCGTTTTTGCGTTCGGTCACTACCAGGAAATCCTTGAATACTTCAATTTCTTCGAGCAAAACATCTTCGCGGTGCGGGATCACTTCCTTCCAGTATTCTTTCGAAGGCTGGTCGACTGTAGTTTCTACCAGGCGGAAGTTTTTGGCGCGGTCGTTGGCGACGATATAGAATTTATCCCGGTAATGCGCCAGCTGGTATTCCAGTCCCTTTTCGCGCGGCTGCACTACACGCAATGGTCCCGCGGGGTTGGCCGCATCAAGGAAACGGTACTCGGTAGAGGTATTGCTGTGCGCCAGCATGATGATCAGCCGGTCGGATTTGGAGCGATAAGCTTCCAGTTCGTAAGCCTCGTCGTCTTCGTAGTGTACCAGCCTGTCGGGTTGATTGCCGCCCAGCACATGCGCCATCATTTTTTCCGACCGCAGCGTTTCGGGATTTTTCAGGGTATAGAAGAGGGTTTTGTTGTCATTTGCCCAAGCCAGGCAACCGGTAGTGCCGCTGATGATGGCGCCGGTCGACCGTCCTGTTTGTAAATCCTTGAACATGGTGGTGTAAATCCGGCGGCCGACGGTATCCACGCAATAGGCCAGCGTACGGTTATCGGGACTAACCTCGTAGCCGCCCATATGGAAATAGGCATGCCCGTGCGCCATTTTGTTGCCGTTGAGCATGATTTCCTCGGGGGCTTCCATAGCGCCTTTGCGCCGGCAGAAAATCGGGTATTCGCCACCCTGCTCGTACCGGGAATAATAGAAGTATCCGTTTTTGAAATACGGTACGGACCGGTCGTCCTGCTTGATACGCGAAGTAATTTCGGTAAACAGCCGTTCCCGGAAATTCTCCGTATCGCTCATCATCTCTTTCACGTAAACATTCTCGTCTTCGAGGTAGGCAATCACTTTGGGATTGTCGCGCTCATTCAGCCAGAAATAATGATCGATGCGTTCGTGTCCTGCGGTGGTGAGGGAAACCGGTATTTTTTGCGCTTTAGGCGGGTTCATTTGATTCTTTGATGTTTTTAACTGACAACCGGATAATATAACCATTATCCATACCAATATGTTAACTATCTTCATGATTAAAAATAATGAAAGCGCAAAGTTACATAATTATTAGCCGCCTCGAAAATTTCTGTAAATAATAGGGTGCAATCCAAATTGTCGCGTTGATGATAAAATTGATTTCGCCCTTACCTTACAGGACTTGGTGAATATGATGTTTTTCGTTTCGCAGGGCGTTGCCCTGCGCTATTGATTACGCCCTTTCAGGGCTTTCACGCCGTCGGGGTCGGCAACTCTGACGATGGTGGAGTATTATTCTTATTGACCCTGACAGGTCGTTGGCGGCTGACCTGTCAGGCTGCGTTGTAGAGACGCGATGCATCGCGTCTTTGCTGACAGGTCAATGGAAATATTAACCCGACATGTCATCTTCTACCGATATGCCGACGGAATTGCTGCCGGATGATGAAACGTTGCCCGTCAGGGCATTCATATCAATAGAATCAATGCAGAAAACATCAACAAATCTCCGTAGGAGATTCATGATATGAACCCCATACGGGGTTTTGATCCGGTGGCGTGGCCGTATTTTTCTATTGATATGCTTTCCCTGACGGGAAAGATATAGCCCGCGCACATACCATATCAATGATTCATTCATGATAGATGATCCTCCAAACCGATTGTTAAATATGATTATAATTTACAATGACCCTGACAGGGTCAAAACACTCCAAAAAATACCCCTTAACACCTTTCAACAATTTTTTCAAATATATTATACAGCGGCTTTTTATTTTTATGTATCTCATATTATATTCATTTTTAAAATTTTAGAATCA
>JAISDP010000246.1 GCA_031264715.1 Bacteroidales bacterium | reverse complement strand
ACCTGCTCCACCGCATCGATGATCTTTTTATAAATGGATGTATCCTTCACGCCGTCCATCAGTACCACATTGGCTTCGATAAAGATGTCGACGGACGATTTGATAATGTACAGGCTGATCAGCAAACCCGTGATGGAGTCGAGTATGGGCAGGCGGAGTACAAATGTGAAGACAAGCCCCAGCAGCACGCTGCCGGAAATGATCACGTCGTTGCGGAGGTTCCTGGCATTGGCCATCAGCATGGAACTGCCCGCTACCTTTCCTTGCCGGAACTGGTAATGTGCCAGGAGCAGCTTTCCCGCCATCGAAAATATCGTCACGTAAATGGCAACCGTTGTCGGCATTTCGCGCGGAACGGCAAAAAGAATGTTCCTGCCGGTGGCAATGAGCATCTGTACGCCTGCAAAGAAGATGACAAACGAAAGAATTTTAGTGGCCACATGATCTGCTTTTTCGTAGCCATAGACATATTTCGGGTTTGGACGCCGGCTAATGATACGGGCTGTGAACAGGGTTACCAGCGAAATAACCACATCCGTAGCCGAGTCGATACCGTCGCCCAGCACGGCCATGCTTCCGGCGACAAGCCCCACCGAGATCTTCGATACCGACAGGATTCCGTTACCGAAAACACTGACCAGCGACGCCCTGACCAATATTTTTTCCTTTGCTTCCATGGCCGCAAATGTACAATTTGTATGCCTGATTATCCGCATTTTATATGAAAATATCCAAAAATATCCAAAAAAAATCTTTCTTTTTCGATAAAAATATTTATCATTGCCCCGATTTAGTTGTTGTTGAAAAAACGAGTGTTGAATCCTAAAATGAGTATGATATGATAACAGTCATGAATAAGAGCAATTCGCTGTTTAATACGTATTTGTCCGAAACGCGGAACGAACATATCCAGAAGGACAGTTTCCGGTTCAGGAGGAACATGGAACGCATGGGCTCCATCATCGCGTACGAAATCAGCAAACAGATGGAATTCGGCGTACACGAAATACCAACCCCTTTTGGCATTGCCGAGGAGCATATCATTGCGCAGGCTCCTGTGATCATATCAGTGTTGCGTGCAGGCGTCCCGGTACATCAGGGCGTTCTCAACTTTTTCGACAGCGCCTCGGGCGGTTTTATCTCGATGTACCGCAGCCACGACAAGGATGGTAATTTCGAGGTAAGCCTCGAATATATTTCGTGCCCGTCCATCAACGACAAGGAAGTGATTCTTTGCGACGCCATGATTGCATCGGGAGCGTCCATGTCATTGGCATACCAGTCGCTGCTCACAAAGGGCGCTCCGAAGCACGTGCACATCATAGCATTGATAGCCAGCAAGGAAGGACTCGAAAACCTGCGTAAGAAACTGCCTTTGAAAGGGGTGTCGTTATGGTTCGGCGCGCTGGACGACGAACTCACGGCCAAGTCGTACATCGTACCGGGCTTGGGCGATGCAGGCGATCTGGCGTTTGGGGCGAAGGATGCGGAATAAATAATAAACCATCATGTTCAGTCAACTTTGTAACAGTATTTTTAACGAGAGTATCAGCAAATATCATGTTGCTGATGATGTAGATGCGGAAATTCAAAATCCGTATCCGGTCAAAAGCATTGAATATTACCTGTTTTTGAAGAATTGGATCGACACGGTACAATGGCATTTCGAGGATATCATCCGTAATCCTGATATCGATCCGGAGGAAGCGTTGAAGCTCAAGCGGCGTATCGACAAGTCGAACCAAGACCGTACCGATTTGGTGGAGCTGATCGACAGCTATTTCCTGGATCAATACAAAAACGTGACGATACAACCCGGCGCTGCCATCAACACCGAAAGTCCAGCGTGGGCTATCGACCGCTTGTCGATACTGGCGCTTAAAATATGCCACATGCAGCAGGAAGTCGACCGTACGGATGCTACGCAGGAACACGCCGCACAATGCCGCCAAAAACTGGCTGTACTTCTCGAACAGCAAAAGGATTTATCGGCTGCTATCGATACCTTACTGGACGACATCGCCAACGGCAGGAAATATATGAAAGTATACAAACAGATGAAAATGTACAATGATCCGTCGCTCAACCCCGTGCTATACGGTAAAAAGTAATGGCCAGCATCCTCATTATACGCTTTTCGGCCATAGGGGATGTTGCCATGATTGTTCCGGTGATCGATTCGCTTGCACGGCAAAATCCCGCAAATAATTACACGGTTGTTTCCCAGTCCTTTTTATACCCATTGTTTGTGCATTGCCCGAATAATGTGCGGTTTGTGGGTGTAGATCTCCGTAACAAATACAGGGGTGTGCCCGGCATGTACCGGCTATACCGGGAATTATCGAAACAAAAGTTCGATGCGGTAGCCGATCTGCATGATGTGTTGCGAACCAAACTGCTGCGGATCTTTTTTCGCTGGAGCGGGTTAAAGGTAAGGCATATCGACAAAGGCCGAAAAGATAAGCGACAACTTACAAGGAAAGATGATAAAATATTCCGACAACTGAAACCGACAACCGAACGGTATACGGAAGTTTTTCGTGCTTTGGGACAGACGCCGGCACCGCTTGATTTCCGGTCAGTTTTTGGTTCGTCCCGCGGTAAATTCAGTAACATAGAGCCGCTGACAGGCGAAAAGTCGGGCGTGTGGATAGGTATCGCACCATTTGCAAAGCATCAGAACAAGATATTTCCCCTGGATCGCACGGAGCAGGTTGTAGCGCATTTTGCCGGCAGAAACGATGCCAAAGTATTCCTTTTTGGCGGCGGGGCATCCGAAAAAGAGATACTGGAAACCTGGTGTGCAAAATACTCGCGAACCGTCTCTGTGGCAGGGAAACTGAAAATGTCGGATGAACTTATACTGATCGGTTACTTGGATGTGATGCTTTCGATGGATTCGGCCAACATGCATCTTGCCTCGCTGACGGCTACACCGGTTGTTTCGGTGTGGGGAGCCACGCATCCGTATGCAGGATTTTTCGGATACAACCAATCGCCAGCCAATGCCGTACAGATCAATCTCTTTTGCCGGCCATGCTCCATATATGGCAACAAGCCCTGTTACCGCAAAAATACCGAATGTTTGACGAAAATCACCCCGCAGATGGTGATTGACAGAATGGAGGAAGTGATTCATAAGAATTGAAGGAGATCAACATGTCAAACATCCGGCAGATTTTTGTATCTTGCCGGATGTTTTCAAATCTCAAATCATAAAAATCGTCATGAAAATATTAATCTCAACTTTAGCCGCATGTATCCTGGTTGCAGGATGTGCAGGCAAATCAAAAAACAATTATTCCCGGATTACAACACCCACCGGCACATGGGAACTGGTATGGCATGATGAGTTCGACGGTACCGGACTCCCCGACTCCACCAAATGGAGTTATGATACCAATGGCAATGCCTGGGGCTGGGGAAACAACGAGGCGCAATGGTATACGAAAGCCGACAGTTCCAACGTCCGGGTCGATGCCGGAATATTGACCATTACCGCCCTTCGGCGGGCAATGAAAGGCAAGGCGTACACATCAGCGCGGCTGATCAGCAAAGGGAAAGGCGACTGGCTGTACGGACGGTTCGAAATCAGGGCGAAACTTCCTGCAGGACGGGGAACATGGCCTGCGATATGGATGCTGCCTACCGATTGGGAATACGGCGGCTGGCCGAAAAGCGGTGAAATCGACATCATGGAAAACGTAGGGTACGACCCCGATACGATCGTGGGATCGGCGCATACCAAAACGTATAACCATGCGGTCGGGACACAAAAGAACGCCCGGATCTATTGCCCGGATTCGTACAGGGATTTCCAGACCTATTCGCTGGAATGGGATGCCGACGAATACCGCTTATACCTGAACGACAAGCATTATTTCACTTTCAGGAACGAAAAAACCGGCCCTGACGAATGGCCTTTCGACAAACGGTTCCATATCCTGCTCAACCTGGCCATCGGCGGCAATTGGGGAGGCGTGCGCGGTATCGACGAC
>JAISDP010000200.1 GCA_031264715.1 Bacteroidales bacterium | reverse complement strand
CAAACCTGAAATACAGGTTGTCGACAAACCGGATTTATTGTATGGCGTCAGGGAATTGAAGATACAGGCACAATCCCTCTCCATCAATGAAAAAGGACTGCTGGAAACCAAAAACGTTACCCTGACGCTTATCCCTTATTATGCGTGGCTGCATCGGGGAAGCGGCGAAATGGCTGTGTGGTTGCCGCAGGAAGTAAGCGCCGTAACACCGGCAGCGATTCATTAAACCGGTGCGATTTCGCAGATTTCCATCGAGAATGATGAAACTCAAATGGATTGGATACTCAAAGCATATAAAACGTTCTTTGACATATTGATTACACGTAAAAAAACAGTATTTTTGCCGGACAGTCAAATTATTTAAAATGATGAGATACTTTAATATAGCAGGGCCATGTAACAGCGAAAAGCATTACATGATAGACGCCGCCACCCGCTTGCAGGGCGTAGAGCAGTTGATAGACCGGGAACAGTATTTTGTGATTCACGCCGCGCGGCAGAGCGGGAAAACGACTTACCTGAAAGACCTGACAGGCAGGCTTAATGCAGGCGGGCAGTATTATGCGCTGTATTGCTCGCTGGAAAGCGTGCAAAACATTGTCGAACCGGAAAAAGGGATACCTGCGGTCATCCGTACCCTGTATTCATTTTTGAAATATACGGCCATTCCCGATGCAGGCCGATTTGCTTCGGACGCCGATTATATGGATTATAATAATGTATTGCGGACTTCTTTAACCGATTATTGTATATTACTCGACAAGCCGCTGGTGATTTTCTTTGATGAAGCCGATTGCTTGAGCGACGACACGTTAATTTTATTTCTCAGGCAATTGCGGGCAGGCTATAACGAGCGGAGCGCTACGCCTTTTGTTCACTCGGTAGCCCTGGTGGGTATGCGCAACATCCGCGACTACAAAGCCCGGATTCGTCCCGACAGCGAATCGCTGGGCAGTGCAAGCCCATTCAATATCGTTACCAAATCGTTTACATTAAAAAACTTCACCAAAGAAGAAATTATTGCATTGTACGGGCAGCATACCGGCGAAACCGGACAGGTGTTTGAGAAAGATGCTGTTGAGCTGGTTTGGGAACAAACGCAGGGGCAACCCTGGTTAGTGAACGCTATTGCTGATGGAGTGATTGAGAAAATCCTTCATTCGGACAGCACAAAGCCCGTTACGGCGGAACTGGTGAGGGAAGCGATCCAAAACATTATCGTCGACCGCCCGACGCATATCGACAGCCTGCTCGAACGGCTGAAAGAAGGCAGAGTGCGCAGGATTATAGAGCCGATGATTTTGGGGGAAGGGTTTATCAATAAAGGCTCGGACGATTTCCTTTATACGAGAGATTTGGGTTTAATTCGCGTGGTTAATACGCTCATAGAGCCGGCTAATCCGATTTATGCCGAGGTGATTATCCGCAAATTATCATCCGACATGCAGGAAGAGTTGCAAAATCCGAAATATCCCTATCAACTGCCCCGCTATCTGAAAGACGGATGCATTGACATGGACTTCCTGATGCGCGACTTCCAGCAGTTCTGGCACGCCAACAGCGATATTTGGGTGAAGAGGTACAGTGACTACCCGGAAGCGGCGCCTCACTTGGTAATGATGGCCTTCCTGCAGCGGGTGGTTAACGGCGGCGGGCAGATCGTCCGTGAGATGGCGTCGGGAACAGGCCGCCTCGACCTCTGCCTGATATACGGAAACCGGAAGTATCCGATAGAACTGAAGATACGCTACGGGAAAAAATATCTGGAAGAAGGCTTTGAGCAAACCGCCCTCTATATGGACTTGCACTGCTGCAACGAAGGATGGATGGTGGTTTTCGACCGCCGCAAGACCGTGAAAGGGGAGGATAAGCTTTACTTTAAGAAAGAGGCGGTAGACGGGAAAACGATTACAGTGGTGGGAGTGTAAGGAAAAAGACAAATGTTGCAAAACATCGGCCTGCGCTGCCTGTCTTTACCGGCAAGAGCAAATTCGAGATTACGGAGATATACTGCGCGGGCTGTTTTGATGCATTTCCTGTCAGGGAAACCAGATCAATAGAAAAAGCGTGTAAATCAACTGTCAAATCACACGCTTTTTTGCGTAGATACGAATGATAAGTGAATGAAATATAAGATAAAAACAATTAAATAGTTTTACGTATGAAGAGATACATGATATTCTTTCTATTCCTTTGCACTGTACCGATTTTTTCGCAGGAGATGGAAAAATCACGTGCCGAAGCGTTTTATCCGGGCAAAATCTGGAACGACAACACCGGCGTGCATATCAATGCACACGGAGGCGGTATTTTATACCGCGAAGGCAAATATTACTGGTTCGGCGAACACAAGGGCGAGCGGTCAAACTCGGCATTCGTAGGCGTAACCTGCTATTCGTCCGTCAATCTTTATGACTGGACATACGAGAGCGTTGCGCTTGCCGTTGAAAAAGACCCGCGCAGCGAGATTGTAGAAGGCTGCATCATTGAGCGTCCCAAAGTGATTTACAACGCAAAAACGAAAAAATTTGTCATGTATTTCCATTTGGAGCTGAAAGACAAAGGCTATGCGGCGGCAAAAGCAGGAATTGCCGTCAGCGATAAAGTAACAGGACCCTACAAGTATTTGAAATCCTGTCGCCCAAATGCCAAACGCTATCCGGAAAACATGAGCAGGGAGCAGCAGCGGTCGCCTGTGAAACCGTCGGATTTTCCGAAACAGTGGACGGAGGAATGGAAAAAAGCCGTCGTTGATGGAATGTTTGTCCGCCGTGATTTTGCCGGAGGACAGATGTCGCGCGACATGACTCTCTATGTGGACGATGACGGAAAAGCCTACCACATCTACGCCTCGGAAGAAAACCTGACCCTGCAACTGGCGGAATTGTCGGACGATTACCTGAGCTATACGGGCAAATACATCCGCATTGCACCCGCAGGACACAACGAGGCGCCCGCCGTATTCAAGAAAGACGGGAGATATTTTATGATAACTTCCGGTTGTACGGGTTGGGAGCCTAATGCCGCACGACTTTTTTCCGCTGACAACATTTGGGGACCCTGGACGGAACATCCCAATCCCTGCCGGGGAGAAGACGCCGGACTGACCTTCCATTCGCAAAGCACATACATACTGCCTGTTGCAGGCAAAAAAGACGCCTTTATCTTTATGGCTGACCGCTGGACGCCCAAAAATCCGATCGACGGTCGCTATATCTGGCTGCCGATACGATTTCAGAACGGCTTGCCTGTGCTGGAATGGCGCGACAAATGGGACTTGACGGCATTTGACCAACCGGCATGGGAATTAGTATGGAGTGATGAGTTCAACATCGACGGGAAACCCGATTCCACCGTCTGGACTTACGAACGGGGATTTGTCCGCAATCAGGAACTGCAGTGGTATCAGCCGGATAATGCTATTTGTAAGGACGGCGTCCTCATCCTGTCGGGCAGGAAGGAAAGAATCCCCAATCCCGACTACGTGTCCGGAAGCAGCGACTGGCGCAAGAACCGGCAGTATGCGGAATATACGGCATCTTCCATCAAAACCGCCAGGAAAAAGGATTTTCAGTACGGACGATTTGAAATACGTGCGAAAATTCCCACGGCTGCCGGCTCATGGCCTGCCATCTGGACATTGGGAAAATCCATGCCCTGGCCTTCCTGCGGCGAAATCGACATCATGGAATACTACCGCATCAACGATACTCCCCATATTCTCGCTAATGCCGCCTGGGGAACGGATGCGCCGCATAAAGCCAAATGGGACGATGCGAAAATACCTTTTTCCATGTTCACAGCCAAAGACCCCGATTGGGCAAGTAAATTCCACATTTGGCGAATGGATTGGGACGAAAACGCAATTCGCCTGTATCTTGATGATGAATTGTTGAACGAAACTTTATTAAGCGAAACGCAAAACGGTTCGATTGGCAATTACACAAATCCATTCCGTCAGCCGCATTATATATTGTTGAATCTGGCAATCGGAGGCAATGGCGGAACGCCCGATCATGCGGCATTTCCGTTGAAATATGAAATTGATTATGTAAGAGTATATCAAAAAATAAACGCCAGCGACCGTTCCTGTTGGGCGGATATGGCATACAAAATAGCTGCCCCGGCGCTTGAAAACATGAGCAAAGGCGAATTAAAGAAAAATATGCAGGTGGAAGTAAGCCCCTCATGGGACGGACGTAACAGGAACGTTACCTACATGGAAGCCTTCGGTCGTTTGATGGACGGCATTGCACCCTGGCTTGCGCTACCCGACGACGATACGGAAGAAGGCCGGCAGCGAAAACAACTGCGCGAGTGGGCGTTGAAAAGTTATGCCCACGCCGTCGATCCCGGCAGCCCTGATTACCTGTTGTGGCGTAATGAAGGACAGCCGCTGGTGGACGCTGCATTCCTGGCAAGCAGTTTTCTCCGTGCGCCGGCGCAACTATGGGAACCGCTCGATTCGTTGACAAAGCAGCGCTATATCGCCGAATTTCAACAGTTGCGGCGCATCGACCCGCCCTACAGCAATTGGCTGCTGTTCTCGGCAACCATTGAAACGTTTTTACTTTCGGCCGGAGCACAGTACGACATGTACCGCATCCACAGCGCTATCCGCAAAATCGAAGAATGGTACGTGGGCGACGGCTGGTATTCCGACGGCGAACATTTTGCCTTCGATTATTACAACAGTTACGTCATTCAACCGATGTACTTTCAGGTTTTGAGCGTGCTGACGGATAAAAAACGGCTTTCACAGGAAAAAACGCTGGCGGTCGTCAGTAAACGGATGCAGCGTTACGGGATGATTCTTGAGCGTATGATTTCGCCCGAAGGTTCGTTTCCCGTGTTTGGGCGTTCGATGACTTACCGGCTGGGCGTTTTCCAGCCGTTAGCGCTGTTGGCGTGGAAAGAACAGTTGCCCGAAACGCTTCCCGGAGGACAGGTGCGCGCCGCTTTGACTGCCGTGATGAAACGAATGTTTTCGGTCGATGGCAACTTCAATGAAAAGGGTTTCCTGCAACTCGGTTTTGCCGGACATCAACCCGGATTGGCGGATTCGTACACCAACAACGGAAGCCTGTATCTGACTTCCGAAATTTTCCTGCCGTTGGGACTGCCTGCCGGTCATCCGTTCTGGACGTCGCCCGCACAGGACTGGACAGCTAAAAAAGCATGGGGCGGCGCAGAATTTCCGAAAGACCATGCAACAAGAGAGTAAGTTTTCCGCATTGATTTCTATTGCTATGGATGCCCTGACGGGCAACGTTCCATCATTCGGCGAAATCCCGTCAGGAATGACATATCGGTAGAAGGCATTGTCGGTTAATATCGGCAAAGTCCCGTCAGGGTAGGGTATTAAAATTCGTGGATAAACAAACCTCATTTCCACCTTATTTTTTCTAACAAAACAACCTCCGTAGCAGGTTGTCCTGACTTTGACACTTCTTTTGCGACACTTTTGCAATATGCTCATAATAAATATTTTATAGTTTTTGCGACATCGTTTTGTGTGTCGCATTGAAAAGTCATGTAATTTTGCGGTATGTTTGTACGCAAAAAACCTAATCGGTCAGGCAGCACAAGTGTCGTTGTGGTGGAAGCACGCGATGGGAAAGTGCGATATCTCAAAAATTTTGG
>JAISDP010000090.1 GCA_031264715.1 Bacteroidales bacterium | reverse complement strand
TATTTGACGGATATGATCCGGCGAATATCAGTGAAATATCCTTACTGTTTCAGACAGGTTATTTGACCATCAAACAGAAAGAACTGATTAACGGTATTCCCCGTTATACGCTTGGAGTTCCCAATTCGGAAGTCAACGAGGCTTTATTGACGAGTCTGCTGAAAGCCTGCGGAAAATATCCCGACGAGCAGTATATCGACGAATTGCGGCAAATAATGCAGCAACAGATAACTGCCTGCGACGAATCCGGTTTTGCACGCAGTCTCGAAACAATGATTGCAACCGTTCCCTCCAGGCTCCACATTTCCTGCGAACACTACTATCACTCCTTAATGCTGATATGGATGCGAATGCTCGGATTCAGGATACGCGCCGAGGAACCGAATAACCTCGGATATTCCGACGCTGTCTGGGAACAGCCCGAACTGACCGTAGTGGCCGAGATAAAATATCACGCCGAAAAGAAAGTCGACACGCTGCTCAACGAAGCGCTGAAGCAGATACACGAGCGTCGATATTACAACAGATATACCGGCAAAGTCCTTCTTCTGGGCATTGCCTTTGCGGGAAAACAGCCCGGTTGCCGGATGGAGGTTTTAAGCAATCATGATTCTGTTAAATAAATATACGTCATGAAACAGTTGGGGATAGATACACAGTCGTTTGAAAAGTTACGCAGCAGGGACTGCATGAGCGCTTTACCGGAGAATCTTAAGCCGCAGCTTAAAATTTAAACATTTGGTTCATAGCAGGAAAATATTTTTTCAAAAAATGTCACACAGCATGCAGTCATTTATAAAATCTATCGCTATCTTGCGAAGCCATTTAATGAAGATGGTTGGGAGGTAGTCAGTTCGAATTGTGTGACAAATAATTTATTGGAAGCATGGAAGATAAGGTTCAAGAAATTACTGAAAAGATTTATCGGGAAGGTGTTGAAAAAGGGCAGGCTGAAGCGCAGAGGATCGTAGAAGCGGCCGAAGCCGAAAAGTCGGCCCTGTTGAAGAAAGCGCAGCAGGAGGCCGAAAAGCTTCTTGCAGATGCCCGGAAATCGGCTGATGAACTGAACAGGAACACGCAATCGGAATTGCAGTTGTATGCCGGACGTGCCGTGGAAGCGCTCAAAAGCGAGATTGCCGACCTGGTAACGGGATTCGTTGTGGATAGCGTTGTCAAGGAAACCGTGACCGGCGAATGGCTGCAAAAACTGATGCTCACGTTGGCTACCGACTGGGTTACTAAGGAAAACGTAGTGATACAAACCGCCGATGCAGATGCGCTCACGCGGTATTTTACCATGCAGGCCAGGGAATTACTCGGCAGGGGCGTAACCATTGAGCAGGTGAACGGTAAGCCTGCCGAATTTGCGATCATGCCTGCCGACAAAGGTTACAGGGTACAGTTCGGCGAAGATGAATTTACCGCCTATTTCAAGGAATTTCTTCGTCCGCAGCTCGTGAAAATGCTGTTTCAACAATAGAAAGGATAACGCTGGTTGAGCGGATCATCGCGGGTCCATCCATCCGCAAAGCCGTTGATTCGTTTGATCAGCGTTTTATTCAATCAAAAATCGAAATGAATTACTATTGTTTCATAGCAGGATTGCCCGAAATCGAGTTTGAAGACAGCAAACTGGCTTTCAGCGTTGCCGGCTTCAAGGAAGAGCTGCAATTGTCGGATGACGATGCGCGGCTGGTAGATTTGTTTTACACGAAGTTCGACAACCAAAACCTGTTGCGTTACCTCAAAGACAAAGAAGCCCGGTTCGACGGGCGCGGCAGTCTCGCCAGGGACGAACTGGCAGAGTGCCTGCAACTCATCGCCGAGGACGACAACCCGAAAAACAGGCATTTCCCGCCGTATTTCAAGACCTTTGTGGAGGAATACAGGGACGTGCAGCATGTCAATACCGAAGATGTCAAGTGGGAGAACCGTTTAACCGGGCTGTACTACCAGTGGGCGATGAAATGCGGCAATAAATTTATTTCCGGCTGGTTCGAATTCAATTTGAACCTCAATAACATATTGGCGGCCTGCACCGCTCGCAAATACCAAATGGGCGTGGACGCAGTGGGCGACAACGAGGTGGCCGAATCCATCAAAACATCGGGACAGCGTGATTTCGGACTGACCGGAACCATCGACGACCTTGATGCCTTCCAGCGCCTGGCCGACGAACCCGACCTGTTCGAGCGTGAAAAAAAGATCGACCTGTTGAAATGGCAGTGGCTCGACGAACAGACGTTTTTCAAGTATTTCGGTATCGAGCGGGTATTTGCTTATCTGGCAAAGCTCGAAATCATCGAGCGCTGGGCGAGCCTCGATCCGGCGGAAGGCGGGAAAATATTCAGGAGTTTGATTGACCGTTTGAAAGAAAGCGTGGTGAGCGACCGTGAATCACTCAACCTTCCATGATACGGGCTTACATATAATAAACCAGGGTTTGGAAAGTTGCAGTTGCGTGGAAACCGCAATCAAAAGTTGAAAACCAAAAACATTAAGATTGATGGCGACAAAAGGAGTAGTGAAAGGGATCGTGTCGAATCTGGTCACGATTGAGGCCGACGGTCCCGTGTTGCAGAACGAGATATGTTTCATCCGGACGGGCGGCGACCGGTTGATGTCGGAAGTAATCAAGGTGATCGGGAAAAACACCTACGTGCAGGTCTACGAAAGTACGCGCGGGTTGAAAGTAGGCGCCGAAGTGGAGTTTTCGGGTCACATGCTCGAGGTAACCCTTGGTCCCGGTATGCTTTCGCGCAACTACGACGGGCTGCAAAACGACCTCGACAAGATGGAGGGCGTGTTCCTGAAACGCGGCGACTACACGTTCCCGCTGGACGAAAAGAAATTGTGGGATTTCAAGCCCCTTGCCGGGGAAGGCGATACGGTAACAGCCGGAAGCTGGCTCGGCGAAGTGGACGAGAACGCGCAGCCTCACAAGATCATGGTGCCGTTTACCTTTGCGGGAAAATATACGGTCAAAAAGCTGGCTCCTGCGGGGCAGTACACCGTCGAAAACAGGATCGCAACGCTCACCGATGCGTCGGGCAACGATATTGACGTCAACATGATGCAGAAATGGCCGGTACGTAAAGCCGTTACAGCTTATGCCGCCAAGCCGCGCCCGTTCAAGCTGCTCGAAACCGGCGTCCGTATCATCGACACGGCCAATCCGATTGTGGAAGGCGGTACAGGCTTCATCCCCGGGCCTTTCGGTACGGGCAAAACCGTGTTGCAGCACGCCATATCGAAACAGGCCGAAGCCGACATCGTGATTGTGGCTGCCTGCGGCGAACGCGCCAACGAAGTTGTTGAAATCTTTGCGGAATTTCCGCACCTGATCGACCCGCATACCGGACGCAAGCTGATGGAACGCACCATCATCGTGGCCAACACCTCCAATATGCCGGTGGCAGCCCGCGAAGCATCGGTATACACGGCCATGACCATCGCCGAATACTACCGCAGCATGGGACTGAAAGTGCTGCTCATGGCCGACTCCACCTCGCGCTGGGCGCAGGCTTTGCGCGAAATGTCCAACCGCCTGGAGGAATTGCCCGGCCCGGATGCTTTCCCGATGGACTTGTCGGCAATTATTTCGAACTTTTACGGACGTGCAGGTTACGTGGAGCTGTCCAACGGAGCCACGGGTTCGATCACCTTCATCGGCACGGTATCGCCCGCGGGCGGGAACCTCAAGGAACCGGTAACCGAGAACACCAAGAAGGTAGCGCGCTGTTTTTTCGCGCTGGAGCAGGATCGCGCCGACAAAAAGCGCTACCCGGCTGTAAACCCGATCGACAGTTATTCGAAATACCTGGAATATCCCGAATTTGCAGAATATATCGCCAAGCGTATTTCTCCCGACTGGATTGACACGGTAAACGAACTGAAAACCCGTATGCAGCGCGGCAAGGAAATCGCCGAGCAGATCAATATCCTTGGCGACGACGGCGTGCCGATTTCTTACCACATCACTTTCTGGAAGTCGGAGTTGATCGACTTCGTGATTCTCCAGCAGGATGCTTTTGACGAAACCGACGCCGTAACCCCTGTCGAACGCCAGAAATACATGGTCGACCTCATCATGCGCATCTGCCGCACTGAATTTGACTTTCCTGCATTTGCCGATGTCATGGATTATTTCAAGAAAATGATCAACGTTTGTAAGCAGATGAACTATTCTGTATTCCGGTCGGACGAGTTTGCCCGTTTCGAAAAGGAACTGGAAGATCAGGTGAAAGAAAAGGCGGTATAATTTCTGGCGACCCATACGAAATGCATCCCAATATGAATCGTGCATGAAAATTCGAGATATATCAGTAAGGAATTATAAAAAATTTGTCGTACAAAAAACGCTCTCCTTTTGCAATAGCGAAGGTGAAGTGAATGATATGACATTACTTATTGGTAACAATGGCTCGGGAAAGACTTCGATCCTGCAAGCCATGGTAGCATTAATGGCGCCGTTGGTTCGCGACCGGTTCGACGCTTCGGCAATCAATTGGAATGGGTATGAATACAGGCTTTTGCAAACCGGTCAGCTTCCTGTTGACATTCGCGCCAGTATTTCGTTCGATGAGCGTGAACTGAAGGCCGCTCAGAATTATGCAAAACAACTAAAGGATAAAGGGGTACCGTTAACAGCCATGCCTTCTGACAAAAGACAGGTTTCTTTGTCTTTTGATTACGAACATTGTAAAACAAACGTATCCGGAGGAGCAGGCTCGCTCTCCCAGTTTTATGGCTATCAATATGCGAAACAACTGGCTGCTTATACTGTTGACAAGTCAAAGCTGTTTGAAGAGGCAGGTAATATTTTTTGGTACACAGATCAGCGGAATTCGTTCGATACAAATACATTATTTGATACGGAAAATGAATTGAACCAAATCGATTCCATCCGTACTTTTTTAGCGAACGCATACAGTTTTCATTTGGCAATCGAACAGAAAAAGAGAGCGCTGCGTCCCGGTGAGTTCGATTATTATGAAAAAATAGCCCATCTTTACCATCGTGTTTTCCATGACAGGAGTTTTGTCGGAGCAAGTCCCCGGTTTGATGTATATGAGAAATCTCAAGCCCCTGATTTTTTCCTTTCCGATGGAGAACATCAATATGAAATATCGGAAATGTCTGCCGGTGAAAGAGCTATTTTTCCTGTTTTGATGGATTTTGCACGGTATAATATCAACCACTCAATCATCATTATTGATGAGATTGAGTTGCATTTACACGCGCCATTACAGCAGGCTTTCGTCAGGGCATTGCCCAAATTGGGCCATAATAACCAGTTTATCCTGACATCACATTCCGACAATGTAGTGGTCATGTTTGACGAGTCTGAAAACCAAATTATAAGATTGGAATAAATGTCTATAACGCGTATATATTGCGAAGGGAAAGCCGATAGCCATGACTTTGCGCAGGCATTAAATTTTCCAATTAAAGAATACTATTCTTTTGTCAGGAATAATTTTGGCAACTATGCCGAAAAGAATGGCCGAAATACTCACCTCTATCCGGATTTGCTGGAATTGAGACAAATCATTATATCAAAAACACATAAAAGTTAGTACTATGGCGAAAGCGTTTCAGAAAATATATACGCAAATCAGTCAGATTACCAAGGCTACCTGCATGTTGAAAGCGTCGGGCATCGGCTACGACGAGCTGGCAACTGTAGACGGGGCTTTGGCGCAGGTGGTGAAAATCAACGGAGACGAAGTTACCTTGCAGGTATTCCGCGGCACCGAAGGTATCCGCACCAACGCCGAAGTGGTGTTCCTGGGCAAGGCGCCTGCATTGAAAGTAGGCCCGCAACTGGCCGGTCGTTTCTTCAATGCGTTCGGCGCGCCTATTGACGGCGGGCCTGTTCCCGAA
Source organism: Bacteroidales bacterium (assembly GCA_031264715.1). Taxonomy (GTDB): domain Bacteria; phylum Bacteroidota; class Bacteroidia; order Bacteroidales; family UBA4181; genus JAIRLS01. Next base: position 4,457 of record JAISDP010000090.1, on the reverse strand, counting down.
GGAGAAGAACGCGAAATCGGCGGTCCGTCGGTCAACCCCGTGCGCCGCAAACAGCCTTCGGAACTGATTGCCACGGGTATGGCGGGTATCGACTTGAACAATACGCTGGTGACCGGTCAGAAAATCCCGTTCTTCGCCGATCCCGACCAGCCGTTCAATCAGGTGATGGCCACGGTAGCGCTGCGCGCCGAAACGGACAAGATCATCCTCGGCGGCATGGGACTGGCCAACGACGATTACCTGTTTTTCAAGAATGTGTTCAGCAACGCCGGCTCGCTCGACCGGATCATCAGTTTCGTGAATACGACCGAAGACCCGCCGGTGGAACGCCTCTTAATCCCCGACATGGCGCTTACCGCCGCCGAATACTTTGCGGTGGACAAGCACGAAAAGGTGCTGGTGCTGCTCACCGACATGAGTTCGTACGCCGACGCGCTTTCCATCGTGTCCAACCGTATGGACCAGATCCCGTCGAAAGACTCGATGCCCGGTTCGCTCTATTCCGATTTGGCCAAGATATACGAAAAAGCGGTGCAGTTCCCCGATGGCGGCTCCATTACCATCATTGCGGTAACGACGCTTTCGGGAGGCGACATCACACATGCCGTTCCCGATAACACGGGGTATATCACCGAAGGGCAGTTGTTCCTCCGCCGCGATACGGACATTGGAAAGGTAATCGTTGACCCGTTCCGCAGCCTTTCACGCCTGAAACAGCTGGTGATCGGCAAGAAAACGCGCGAAGACCACCCGCAGGTAATGAACGCTGCCGTGCGGCTCTTTTCCGACGCCGCCAACGCCAAAACGAAACTCGAAAACGGTTTCGACCTGAGTAACTACGACGAGCGTGCGCTTGCTTTCGCCAGGGATTACTCGAACAACCTGCTGGCGATCGACGTTAATATCAACACCACCGAGATGCTTGATGAAGCCTGGACGCTGTTTGCCAAGCATTTCAAACCCGAAGAAGTCAACATCAAGCAGGAGCTGGTAGCGAAATACTGGAGGGAAGACGAAACTGTTCCGGATCATTAATGTAACATGGCCATCAAATTTCAATATAATAAAACCTCGCTTCAAGGCATCGAAAAGCAGTTGAAGATGCGGTTGCGTTCGTTGCCGACCATCAAGAACAAGGAAAGCGCGTTGCGGATGGAAGTAAAACGGGCAAAAGACGAGGCCGATGAACTGAAACGGAAGCTGGAGGCGCAAATAGGATCGTATGAGAAAATGGCGGCCTTGTGGAACGAGTTTGAGCCGTCGCTCATTTCGGTGCAGGATGTGCAACTGTCGGTACGGAAGGTAGCGGGCATCCGGGTGCCGGTGTTCGACGGGGTCGTGTTTGCCACGCGTCCGTTCAGCATGTTCAACAGCCCCAAATGGTATTTAGACGGTATCCGGCTGTTGCAAACGCTGGCCAAAACGGGCGTCGAATATGAGTACTGCGTCATGAAAATCGGCTATCTGGAACATGCGCGTAAAAAGACCACTCAGAAAGTGAATCTTTTCGAAAAAGTACAGATTCCGGGGTTCGAAGACGCCATCCGCAAGATCAAGCGGTTTATGGAAGACGAGGAAAACCTGTCGAAATCATCGCAAAAAATCATGAAATCCAAACAGGAGGCGACCGATGAACGGTAACAGGATGAATCAACAATCCATCAACCGGGCCGGCAGGCTCAGCGAAGTGAATCAAAAATCGAAAATTGCGTTATGGTTGAGAAAATGAAGAAATATAGCTTCCTGATTTATTACAAGACCTGTAATGAATTTCTGGAAAGCATACGGCAAGCGGGCGTGGTGCATATCGTGGAGAAGCAGAAAGGCATCCCCGACCATGCAACCGACTTGCGCAGGCAATTAGTTACAGCCGATTCGCTGAAAAATACCATCCGTTCGTTGCAGCGCAGGGCGGACGAGCTGAAGAACGTGCCGCTGGAACCCGTCGACCCGTCGATGGACGGTATGAAGGCGCTGGATATGTACGCGCAGTTGAAGATGCAGGAAGAGCAACTGAAAGCCCGGCAGCAAACCCTTCAAAAGGAAATCGGAAACATGGCCGTATGGGGAGATTTCGACCCGGGGATGCTTGACAAATTAGAAAAGGCCGGACGCCAATTGAAGTTCTATTCGTGCCGCGAACGTGAATTTAACCCTGCATGGACGGATCAGTTCGATGTGGTGGAAGTGACGCGCACCGGTACGGTGATTTATTTTGTAACGGTTACGCCTGTTGGCTTTGAGGAAGAACCCGATGCTGAAAAGATACGTCTTTCCGGTCAGTCGCTCGGCCAATTACAGATCGCTTTGCAGGATCATCAAAAACAGGAGGAAGAACTCGGCAAACAACTGGACGCACTCGCAGCCGGACATCTCAACCATCTAAAAGAGACGCAGCGGCAACTGCTCGAAGACATAGACCTGGGCAGGGTACATTTGCAGGCGGAGAAAAAGGCCGACGACAAGCTGATCCTGCTCGAAGGCTGGGTACCGGAAGTAAAAGAACCCGAACTGATAGAAGCGCTTGAAAAGCAGGATGTCTATTACGTTGGCGAGACGCCGGACAAGGATGATCCTTCCGTTCCGATTTTGCTCAAAAACAATTGGTTCTCCCGGTTATTCGAGCCGATTGGCGAACTGTACGATTTCCCGAATTACCATGAATTGGATTTGACGCCGTTTTTTGCGCCTTTCTACATGCTGTTTTTCGGACTTTGCCTCGGCGATGCGGGGTATGGCCTGTTACTTCTTTTTGCGGCGCTGATGGCAAGGCCGCGCGTAAAACCGTCCATGAAACCGATCGTGTCGCTGGCGGCCGTGTTGGGCGCTGCTACCATGGTTTGCGGCGTCATTGGCGGTACGTTCTTCGGAATCGCGCTTTTGGATACGCCGTGGCCGTGGCTTACCCCGTTCAAGAAATTCATGCTCAATTCCGACCAGATGTTCAACCTGGCGCTGATATTAGGCGGCGTGCAGATTATATTCGGGATGATTGTTAAAGCTTTCGGGATCATCCGGCGTCACGGCTTTGTCTACTCGCTCGAAACCTGGGGCTGGCTCATCCTGTTTCTCGGCGGCGGCGGCTTGTACCTTGCTTCCGAAAAGGCCCTGCTTTCGCCTGATACTGCCCGTTACCTGTGTTATGCCGTTCTGGGCGCTGCCGGCGTGCTGATCTTTATCCTCAACACTCCCGGGCGTAACCCGCTGGTTAATGTCGGCTCCGGGCTGTGGAACACCTACAACATGGTGACCGGCGTGATGGGCGACCTGCTGTCGTACATCCGTCTGTTTGCGCTGGGAATATGCGGCGGCGTGATGGGCTTTGTGTTCAACGATCTGGCCATGCAAATGAGCGGCGATGTCCCGGTAGTGAGTCAAATAGTGATGCTCGTGATCCTGTTGGCCGGGCACTCATTGAATATTTTCATGTCCGGCTTGGGCGCATTTGTCCACCCGATGCGTCTCACTTTCGTGGAATTTTATAAGAATGCCGGATTTGAAGGAGGCGGTAAAAAATACAGGCCGTTGAAACATATAAAAGCCAGTGAAGGATGAGCGCGCGCCGTTGTCGTTCATCCAAATCAAAAATCGAAATCAATAATTAAAAATCAATTAATAATAAAAATCAATAATTTATGCAACCTATTGTTTTAGCTTATATTGGTATTGGCCTGATGGTCGGCTTGGCGGGAATCGGGAGTTCGATCGGTGTTACCATCACCGGAAATGCCTCCATTGGCGCGATGAAGAAAAACCCGGACGCTTTCGGCAACTACATGGTGTTGAGTGCACTTCCCGGAACACAGGGCTTGTACGGTTTCCTGGGATACTTCCTGCTGGCGAAATACCTCGTAGCCGACATCACCATGTTCCAGGCATCGGCGATCTTCGGCGCAGGATTGGCGCTGGGCGCAGTCGGCCTGTTGTCGGCGATCCGCCAGGGACAAGTTTGCGCCAACGGTATCGCCGGTATAGGCGCCGGTTACGACGTGTTTGGCAAGACGCTGATTTTGGCCGTATTTCCTGAATTGTACGCTATTGTTTCGCTGGCGGCAACCTTCCTGATCGGCCAAACGCTGGGGGCTTAAGCTTCGGATGTGAACCGAAGACGGCATGTCTTCCGAGCGGATTGTCTGCCACAATGTCGGAAAATGCACACGTTTTTTGACTTGTGTTCCATTCATGATCGGAGAAGGTGCGCATTTTTTTCATTACGATTTTTGTTACGAAAAAATTGATCCTTTTTGTAATATGCTTAAACGATTGATCATTCTATCCGTCGTTGTTATAGTGGCATTTTCCCTGCCGCCTAAGCAATTGGAATGGGTGGCCATAGGCGATTCCATTACTTACCTGAACGATCATCCGGATGAAACCGGCAATCGCGTGGAGAGAGGCTATATGACACGGGTTACAGAAAAATTGCCTCATATCAAATATATCAATAAAGGATATAA
>JAISDP010000177.1 GCA_031264715.1 Bacteroidales bacterium | reverse complement strand
AAGTGGCTCAGGCCACAGGACTATGCCTGCCCGGATACGCTCTTCTATGCGACAAACAGGGCGCTGGCAGCTATCGGGAAGGATTTGAAAATCAACTATGCTCATAATGCTGCTTAATTTTGAAAAGTTACTTATATGCAATATGCATGTATTATATATTTAGTTAACATGTATCTATATAATTCTATTTTTATTTTAGAATTTTTATTTTTGAATGTTTTTTGATTTTTTCTTGCATTGTATCATCTATTTTTGTTCGCGCAAAAAAGAATCCTTGAATGTGTTCTAAAATAATGATAAATGATGTATGAATTCTAAAAAAATTATTGTTGTTGGCAGTTGTAATACCGACATGGTGATCAAATCGGACAGGCTCCCAATGCCCGGAGAAACGGTTATTGGGGGCGCCTTCATGATGAACCCGGGTGGTAAGGGCGCTAACCAGGCCGTTGCAGCCTCACGTCTTGGCGGGAATGTCACATTTGTAGCCAAAACCGGTAACGACCTCTTTGGAAGGCAATCTCTTGAATTGTTCAAGACGGAAAATATAAAAACGGATTATATTTTTTCCGACCCTGAAAATCCTTCGGGGGTTGCATTGATCTCGGTGGACGCGCAGGGCGAGAACTGTATCGTGGTTGCTCCCGGCGCTAATGCCACTTTAAGCCCGAATGATATTTCAAAGGCAAAAACTGAAATAGAATCGTCGGAACTGTTGCTGATGCAATTGGAAATACCCATGGAAACAGTTGAACATGCCGCAGAGATTGCATACAGCAAAAGTATCAAAGTAATTCTTAACCCGGCTCCGGCCCGGGCGCTTTCAAATAAGTTGTTGAAATGCCTTTATATCATTACACCTAATAAAACCGAAGCGGAAATGCTTTCGAATATCAAGGTTACTGATTGGGAATCGGCGAGAAAAGCAGCAGATGTGATCAGTGGAAAAGGAGTTGATATCGTTGTCATCACCTTGGGTTCACAGGGAGCGCTTATTAAGGATGGCGAACAGTATCACCGGATAGACGCTGTTCCCGTTGAGGCTGTTGACACAACCGCAGCAGGAGATACGTTTTGCGGCGCCTTATGCGTTGGGCTTTCCGAAGGCATGACTGTTGCGGACAGCGTTCGTTTTGCATGCAAAGCGGCAGCCATATCGGTTACCCGCATGGGAGCACAATCATCTATCCCCTACAAAAAGGAAGTAATCAATTAGCGGGAGTACGCGACTATACCATTCAAATTAATCATCTAAAACCAAACATCATGAAATGTTATTTTTTAGTTCTACTGACAGGATTTTTCCTGCTTGCCGGATGTGTTTCTTCAACGAAGAAGCAGCAAAATAAATCCGGGATACCCATTATTTTCGAGACGGATATGGGAAACGACATCGACGACGCTCTTGCGTTGGACATGCTGTACAAATATTCGGATATGGGAATCATCAATCTTCTCGGCGTCAGCACCAACAAAGACAGCCCCTATTCCATCGAGTTCCTGGATTTGATGAATACCTGGTACGGTTACCCGGAAATCCCGATGGGTAAGATCACCAAAGGGGCCGATTGCGAAAACGATGCGATCAATTACGTCAAGGCGACCTGCCTGTACCGGGAGGACGGGAAACCACCTTTCAAAAGGACCTGCAAGGATTACGGGAAAATCCCGGAAGCGCCCCAATTTTACCGCAAACTGCTGGCAGAACAGCCCGACAATTCCGTGGTACTGGTCAGCGTAGGATTTTCCACCAACATTGCCCGGTTGTTGGATACCCAGCCCGACCAGTTCTCGCCCTTGGCCGGAAAAGAACTTGTTGCCAAAAAGGTAAAGCTGCTTAGCATGATGGCAGGAAACGTAGTGGACAGCGCCAAGGAATACAACATCGTGAAAGATATCCCGGCCGCGCAGAAAGTTTTTTCCGAATGGCCCACACCCATCGTAATGAGCCCGTTTGACGTGGGGCAATCCGTATTATTCCCGGCCGCGGTCATCGAGAACAACCTGACGTATGCAAGTCCCAACCCCTTGAAAATCGCTTACGAGAGTTATTTAGAAATGCCCTACAACCGTCCTTGCTGGGATTTAACCTCCGTATTATATGCAGTGGAAGGCACGAAAAATTATTTCAACATCTCCGGATGGGGAAAAATAGAGGTAGACGACGAAGCGCATACCCGGTTCTATCCCGACCCCGACGGCAAACATGCTTACTTGAGCATCAGCGAGGAACAGGCTGAAACGATCAAAAACAGGCTTGTCGAATTAGTATCCACAAAACCGAAGAACAAATGAAATCCTTTCCCCGGCATATAATTCCGGTAATTCTTATCGTTTTGTCATCATGCGGAAATAATAATCCGGGGAATGGCGGTAAAACGGATGAACCCGCATATAAGTTTACCGGTACCAGGGAAATTTTCGGATTTTACGGACAAAACCGCTATTCCTACTGTCCTTCCGTCATCAGGGAGGATGACGGAACCGTCCACATGTTCTTTTGCGGCAATCCTCAACAGAATGTGATGGTTGACAATATCTACCATGTACGCATCAACCCCGACGGCAGCCAGACCGCAGCTAAAAGCGTCCTGCAGCCCGGTGAATCCGGGTCGTGGGACGACCACCATATTTGCGACCCGTCAGTGATTGCCGGCGAGTTCAAAATGGACGGGCAAAACTACCGGTATGCGATGTTCTTCCTGAGTAACCGGTACAGCGTTTATTATAACGAGATTGGGGTGGCATTCGCCAACGCTCCCGATGCGGATCAATGGATAAAATATCCTTACCAGGCCGTAAAAAAGACATGGGGCACGGACGGCGACCAGAACCGGGGAAATGGCAACAAATCGTGGGGCGCGGGGCAGCCTTCGGCTGTGTCGCTCGACAATAAAGGCAAGGTGTTGCTCACCTACACGATTGGCGACATCAGAGGTACGCGTATCGTATGGTCGCTGGCAGACTTGAGCGATATGAGCGCATATTCGCCCGCAACGGCAACCGCTATGGTGGATTCCGGGCTGCGGAATATCGACTGTACCGGCAACGATTATACCTGTAATTCCGACTTTGCCGTCAGCCGGGATCATGAAACGATCTTCATGGTGCGGCCGGTGCAGCCCAATGCCTCCGATTATCCATCGTACCTGAACGAATCGCTGGAAATCGACTCTATGACGTTAAGCGGCTTCCTTGCCTCATCGGGGAAATGGACTCCAATCATCCGCATCACGCCTGCCGAAACAAACTTCCCCCGGAACCACAATGCCGGTATCGAACGGGATTCATACGGCAGGATACCGAACCGGGAAGAGCCGGCAGTCTATTATACCGTCAGCAAAGCCGCTCCCGGCGTAAATGCGTCAACCGGGCAACATGCGGAATGGACGTACCATATCTGGAAAGGGACGGCGAGTGTTAACAAGTGACGTGCGCTGTATTGCCGGGTTCATCCCCCAGCTTCTTTGGGGAGCTTTGGCATACAGCCTGATACAAGTCCCCTTTAGGGGATTTAGGAGTAAAACCGAATTTTAATTATCAAATATTATTATCATGTTTATCGTAAGTAGTTATTCACTGGCAGTTATATTCTGCTTTATTACCATGTTCTGCTGGGGTTCGTGGGGCAATACCCAGAAATTGGCCGGAAAAACATGGCGTTATGAACTGTTCTATTGGGATTACGTTATCGGTATCCTGTTGTTTTCAATCTTCTCGGCTTTTACCCTGGGCAGTTTCGGCTCGGAAGGCCGCAGTTTTATTCCCGATCTGTGCCAGGCCGAATGGGGCAATATCGGCAGCGCTTTCCTGGGGGGTATTATCTTCAATGCCGCCAACATCCTGCTTTCGGCTGCCATATCCATTGCCGGCATGTCGGTAGCGTTCCCGGTCGGTATCGGGCTGGCGCTGGCGCTGGGGGTGATCATCAACTACATGGGCGCGGCCAAGGGTGATCCCGTACTGTTGTTCTGCGGCGTGGCGCTGGTTACCGCGGCCATTGTGCTGAATGCACTTGCTTATAAAAAACTGACCGCAAAAACCAGGAAGGTTTCATCCAAAGGTATCATCATATCGTTGGTTGCCGGGTTGTTGATGTCGTTCTTCTATCGTTTTACAGCAGCTTCGATGGATTTGGATAATTTTGTAAATCCTGCGGCAGGAAAAATGACGCCATACACGGCCATGTTCATTTTTGCCTGCGGCATCTTTGCCAGCAACTTTATCTTCAATACCATTGTCATGAAAAAACCGTTTGAAGGGACGCCGGTAACTTATCGCGAATACTTCGGCGGCAGCTTCAAGATACACATGGTAGGCATACTCGGCGGCCTGATCTGGGGTCTGGGTAATGCATTCAATCTGATTGCTGCCGGCAAAGCGGGAGCCGCTATTTCGTACGGGCTGGGACAGGGCGCTACCCTGGTTTCGGCTTTGTGGGGCGTTTTTGTCTGGAAAGAATTTAAGGATGCACCCGAAGGAACCAATAAATATCTTTACACCATGTTCCTGTTTTTCCTGGCAGGCTTGGGATTGATCATCGCTGCCGGGGCGTAACAGTTGCACAAACGGCCATTATCCATTGTCTTTCATCTGCCGGATGATTTCGATCACTTTGTGTTCGCGGATACCTGTCTTTTGACTGATGGCCGCTATATCAGCTTGATCCGGGTCACGGGTCTCTTCTCTTACCCGCTCCCAGTCGGCATCTGAAATCTCGTGTTCCCTGTGCCGGATGCAGTAGTCGCATTGGCCGCAAGGCGCTACATTCTTTTCCCCGAAGTATTCCAGCAACATGGCGCTACGGCATTTGTCCGTGCTTTCGGCATACCGGATTACAGCTCCGATATGCTCTTCCATGATGTTTTTGCGTACTTTGTAGTTGGCGGTAGAGATGGTAAGAAACTTTTCGTCAATACGTTCGCGAAGGTAAGTAATGACCGACTGGCGGCGACGCGGTATATAGTCGATGATCTTCATCTTATCCAGCTGCTTCAGGTATTCGTAAATGACATCGATGCTCACCTTGGCGTTTTTGGCAAGTGCAGCTTCGTCAATGCTCACATATTCCGAAAAGAATCCGGTATAAGACCGCAACAGCAATTTGATAAACTTATCAAATTCCTCGTTCGAAACCTGGAACTTATACAGGTCGTCGCGCAAAACAAGAAAATGGACTTTGGCCGCAGCCTGCGGATCTTCATCATATTGAATGTAGCCTTCGCGTTCAATGAGTTTCAGTGCATGGTACGCCGAAAGGACTTCAAACCTGTACATTGTAGTGAAGCGTTCGAGCGAAAAATCGAGCGGGATATCGCGGCCGCCGCCCAGCGGTACTTGCAGGCAGTTGCCCAGTGCGTGATATACGCGCCGTATCATGTCGGGTTCGGGGAAACTCACCCTGAGACGTTGCTCAAGTTTGTTGTGATCGGCTTTTTCGTAAAGCAGCACAGCATACGATGTCTGCAAATCGCGTCCTGCACGTCCTGCTTCCTGAAAATAGGCTTCAAGCGTATCGGGCGTGTCTATATGGATGACAAAACGCACGTCGGGCTTGTCGATCCCCATTCCGAAAGCGTTGGTAGCCACCATCACACGGCAATAATCCTCCTTCCACTTATCCTGCCGCTCCGAACGCACCTCTTTGCCCAGCCCGGCATGGTAAAAATCGGCCGAGATACCGTTGTGCTGCAGGAACTGGGCTATCTCGCGCGTTTTCTTCCGGTTGCGTACATATACAATCCCGCTTCCGGGAAACCGGCTAAGCGTCTTTAAGAGATACCGCTGTTTGTCTTCCGCACGGCGTACCAGATAGACCAGGTTTTTGCGCTCGAAACTTGTTTGCAGCACATGAGGCTCCGCAAAATGCAGTTGCGCCTGGATATCCTCCACCACGGCAGGCGTAGCGGTTGCCGTAAGCGCCAACACGGGCACATCGGGCAGCAGTTCACGGAAAGCGGCAATTTCGAGATAAGCCGGACGAAAATCGTAGCCCCACTGCGATATGCAATGCGCCTCATCCACAGCAATGAGGGTTACCTTCATTTCGCAAACGCGAGTGCGGAAAATGTCGGTACATAAACGTTCGGGCGAAACATACAGAAATTTATAGCCCCCGTAGATACAGTTGGTCAGTTCGATATCTATTTCGCGCCGGGTAAGCCCCGAATAAACGGCCACTGCCTTGATATGCCTTTTTTTGAGGTTCTCCACCTGGTCTTTCATCAAGGCAATGAGCGGGGTGATCACGATACAAATACCATCCCGGGACATAGCCGGAACCTGGAATGTGATGGATTTCCCGCCGCCGGTGGGCATCAATGCCAGCGTGTCGCGCCCGTTCATCACCGACCGGATAATATCCTCCTGCATGGGACGGAAGGAGTCGTAGCCCCAGTATTGCTTCAGTACGGAATGGATGTTGGTCATGTGCCTTTTATTTCTGCGAAATTACGATTTTTGTCACACAAAGGCGCAAAGAG
>JAISDP010000098.1 GCA_031264715.1 Bacteroidales bacterium | reverse complement strand
ACTTCCAACACTTTTACCTTCACGTGCTGGTTCAGTTTCACTGCTTCCGACGGGTGTTTCACGTACTTGTCCGTCAGTTGCGACACGTGTACCAGTCCGTCCTGCTTTACGCCCACATCCACAAAGCATCCGAAGTTGGTAATATTGGTCACGATGCCCGGCAGTACCATACCCGGTTGCAGGTCTTCCACACGATGCACATCCTGGGCGAATTCGAATACTTTTGCCTGCGCACGCGGATCAAGCCCCGGCTTGGCCAGTTCCTTCATGATGTCGTTCAGTGTGGGCAATCCCACTGTGGACGTTACGTATTGATCCAATTTGATTTGCTTTCGCAGACGCTCGTTCTTTAAAAGATCGTTCACTGTAGCGCTCATATCTTCAGCCATTTGTTGCACAATGTGATAGCTTTCGGGATGTACGGCGCTGTTATCGAGTGGATTTTCGGCATCGGAAATACGGAGGAAGCCCGCGCACTGTTCGAATGATTTATCGCCCATGCGGGAAACGTTTTTCAAGGCTTTTCGCGAAGGGAAAGGCCCGTTTTCTTTGCGATAGTCGATGATGTTTTGTGCTAATTGAGGCCCCAAGCCCGACACGTAAACCAGCAAATGCTTGCTGGCCGTGTTGACGTTGACGCCCACGAGATTCACACAGCTTTCGACCACCATATCCAAGCTTTTTTTGAGCTTGTTCTGGTCTACATCATGCTGGTATTGCCCGACTCCAATGGATTTCGGATCGATTTTCACCAGTTCGGCCAACGGGTCCATCAGGCGACGGCCAATGGAAACCGCACCCCGCACTGTTACGTCATAGTTGGGAAACTCTTCACGCGCTACGGCCGAAGCCGAATAAATGGAAGCCCCGCTCTCGTTCACGATGAACACCTGCAAATCACGACCAAATGCCATGCTCTGGATGAAACGCTCCGTTTCGCGGCCGGCAGTACCATTACCAATGGCAATCGTATCTATTTTGTATGCGCTCACTAATTGCATGATCTTACGTTTGGCTTCCACCACTTCGCTTTGCGGTTTGTGAGGATAGATCGTTTCGTTGTGCCGGAGGTTTCCCTGCGCATCGAGGCAAACCACCTTGCACCCGGTACGGAAGCCGGGATCGATGGCCAGCACGTTCTTCTGGCCCAGCGGCGAGGCAAGGAGCAACTGCCGCAGGTTATCGGTAAACACATTGATGGATTCATCGTCGGCACGCTCTTTGGCCAACGCTTCAAATTCGGTTTCGATAGAGGGGCACAACAGCCGCCTGTATCCATCCTTTACGGCTTCTTCCACCTGAGCGGATGCAGCAGTACGGCCTTTCACAAATTGTTTGTACAGTATATCCAGCGCTTTCCGTTCGTCCGGTTCGATGCTGATGCGCAGGAAAGCTTCTTCCTTTCCGCGCAGCATGGCCAACAAACGGTGTGAAGGACAGCGGCGCAGCGATTCCGAAAAATCAAAATAGTCGCGGTATTTTTCACCATCTTTTTCCTTGTTTTTCACCAGCTTGGAGTATATTACCGCATCGCGGTCGAACAAACGGCGGATGGCATCACGCGCCCGGGCATCCTCGTTCACCTGTTCGGCAATAATGTCGCGCGCGCCCTGCAAGACATCTTCCACGGCAGGCAATTCGTCGCTTAGGTATTTTCCGGCAAGAGATTCCACATCCTGGTCGATTTGCTGCATCAGTTGTTGAGCCAGGGGTTCCAGACCACGCTCGCGGGCAACCGAAGCGCGTGTTTTGCGTTTGGGCTTGTAGGGAAGGTAAATGTCTTCGAGACCCGACATGCTTTCAGCGGCTTCAATCTGCCGTTTTAACTCTGCGGTCAGTTTGCCCTGCTCTTCCATGGAGCCTAAAATGGCCGTGCGGCGCTTGTCCAGTTCCAATAATCGTTCGTAACGGCTTTTAATAGCAGCCACCTGCACTTCATCCAAACTGCCGGTAGCTTCTTTCCGGTAACGGCTGATGAAGGGAATAGTAGCGCCGTCGGCCAGTAATTCCAGCGTGTTGCGCACCTGCTGCTCCTGCAGGCCAAGCTCTTTACTGATGATCAGAATATGTTGCTCTTTCATTGTCCAATGATTTTTTAAATGTGCAAAATAAAGCATTTTTTCAAAAATGATGTATATTTGTCCGTAAATCAAAAATAAACGTCTTTACATTATTGTAAATCATCAAATCTCAAATTATCATTAGTTATTATGAAAAAGTTATGCATCCTTTTATTGGCTTTTGCGGTAACCTGCCTGGCACAGGCGCAGAATGACAAGTTCAACGGCCTGGATATGAACCTGGGTAACCTGTACCGGCTTTCGGACGCTAAAACACGTTCGATCAGTCCCGAAAACTTCACAGGCGAAAAGGGTAAAGGCGGTATGGCCGACCCGAAAGAAAAAGATAAGCGCAATGCGGCCAATGCAGCCAACGCCGCCCGCGACCTGGGCCAGGGCTGGAAAATGAACCCGTTTATCCGCATCAACTCGGGCGAGACCTTCACGTTGGCCGAAATCGAAGGTTCAGGCGCCATCCAGCACATATGGATGACCCCGACAGGCAACTGGCGCTTTTCGATCCTCCGCATCTATTGGGACGACGAGAAAACTCCTTCGGTGGAATGTCCCGTAGGCGATTTCTTCGGCATGGGCTGGGGCGTATATGCTCCGCTGGTATCGCTGCCCGTGTGCGTCAATCCCGGCAGTGCGTTTAACTGCTACTGGAACATGCCTTTCCGCAAGAAATGCAGGATTACCATGGAAAACATCAACGACAAGGATGCGATGACGCTGTATTACCAGATTGATTATACCCTTACCGAAGTGCCTGCCGATGCAGGGTATTTCCATGCCCAGTTCCGCCGGACGCATTACAACGAAGGTTCGGACTGGACGATTGTGGACGGTATCAAAGGCAAAGGCCAGTATGTAGGCGTTTACATGGCCTGGGGAGTCCACAACAACGGCTGGTGGGGCGAAGGCGAAATCAAGTTCTTCATGGACGGCGACAGGCAATTCCCAACCATTTGCGGCACCGGTACGGAAGATTATTTCTGCGGTTCGTACAATTTCGACCGGGAAGGACAGTACAGGGAATTTTGCACGCCTTATGCCGGTCTGCACCAGGTGATCCGTCCCGACGGTACTTACAGGTCGCAACAGCGTTTCGGGATGTACCGCTGGCATATTGCCGATCCTGTACGGTTCAACACGGATTTGCGGGTGACGATCCAGGACCTCGGTTGGCGTCATGACGGACGGTACTTGCCCCAGAAATCGGATATTTCGTCGGTGGCGTTCTGGTACCAGGCCGAGCCACATGCCACATTCCCGAAACTGCCGGCATGGCAGGACCTGGAAGTGAACTGAACCGCCGGTGAATAAATTCCACCGCTGACAGGGCCTGTCGACCACTGTCAGGGTAGCGCGCGAAACACCCCGTCAGCGGTCTCTGACCCTGACAGTGGTGGGTTTTTTATTGTCTTTTTAGACCCTGACAGGTGGGAATGAGGTTGATAACCCCGTGTAAGCTTATCTTCAGTGCGACAATTTGAATTGTACCCATCAATTATCAATATATTTTCCCGTATATTTGCAGTAAATATATTCCGGGAATGAGCGCCACAGCCATCGGGAAAAACGTCCGTTCCGGAGGAGTAATTGATCCTGATGTAAAATAACTTCAACACTATGTTGTCATATGTCGAAAGAAATAGAGAATAAAGGAGTATTGCGGCTTCCTGCCGAGTTGCTTTACGCTGCCGAAATAGAGGCGCTGAAAGTAGAAGACAGGAACGAAGAAAAACCTGTGGGCTGGCAATTGTCGCCTAAAGCTGTTTTAAAGTTTGTAACAGGCGGCCAAGCCGGGAAAACCGCTATTACACCCAAGTATATCGGGCACAACCGGCTGGTTGAAATCGCTATTGCCACCCTGCTCACCGATCGGGCCCTGTTGCTGATCGGTGAACCCGGCACGGCCAAGTCGTGGCTTTCTGAAAATCTCGCGGCAGCGATCTGCGGCGATTCCGGCAAGGTGATACAGGGCACGGCAGGCACCGGCGAAGAACACATCCGCTACTCATGGAACTATGCGATGCTGCTGGCCAATGGTCCTACCGAGGAAGCGCTTATCAAAAGCCCCATATACCGTTCGATGGAAACCGGAACGATCGCCCGTTTCGAAGAAATATCACGGTGTGCCTCGGAAGTACAGGATGCCATGATCTCCATCATGTCCGAAAAAACCGTCTCGATTCCCGAGTTGAACAGGGAACAGCCTGCCCAGCGAGGGTTCTCCATCATTGCCACTGCCAATACGCGCGACCGCGGCGTCAACGACATGTCGTCGGCGCTCAAGCGGAGGTTCAACACTATTGTACTGCCCGCCCCGGCAAACTTAGATACCGAGGTGACCATTGTTACCAAGCGCGTAGCCGAAATTGCCGGCAACTATCGTTTAAAAGCCACGCTGCCATCACACGAGATCGTAGAAAAGATTGTTACCGTTTTCAGGGAACTGCGCCAGGGTATGACTTTGGACGAAAAGCAAAAACTGAAATCGCCCAGTAGCGTGATCTCCACTGCCGAGGCCATATCGCTCATCACCAACAGCATGGCGTTGGCTGCAAGTTTTGGCGACGGTAAAATCGCCGATCCCGACCTGGCTGCCGGTCTGCAAGGCGCTGTCGTGAAGGACGAAGACAAGGATAAGCTGGTATGGAAGGAATACCTTGAAAATGTGATGAAAAAACGCGGCGCGGACTGGCGCGGGCTGTACAATTCGTGCAGCGAAATCAACGGGTAGGAGTCAAAAAATCGTCAATGATTGTAACGTTTAATATATCAAAAACGTATATTGTAAGGAGACAATCAAAAACTTGGAAGCGTTAGCAAATAATCGAGTGTCAAAAAAAATTAAAATGTAATAATGTTAAATCAACGCCTACAGCAAAAGCTCATCCAGAAGTTATCCCCGCAGCAGATTCAAATGATCAAGTTGCTGGAGATACCTACCATGCAGTTGGAAGAGCGGATCAAAGATGAATTGGAGGAGAATCCTGCTTTGGAAGAAGGCCGCGACAAAATCGATGATACCGACGACCAGGGCCAACAAGATGCAGACAACGATAATACCGACTTGTCGATTGACGAATACCTGAATACGGACGATACGCCTCTTTATAAACTGAGTACCAAGAATTTTAATAAAGAGGAACAGAAGGCTGAAATTCCGTTCTCGGTAGGCAGCAGTTTCCATGACCAGCTGGAATCGCAACTCGGCCTGCGCAATATTTCCGAACGGCAGTATTTGTTGGCCGATTACTTGATCGGTAACATCGACGACGATGGTTACCTGCGGCGCCGGCTTGATGCAGTGGCTGACGATATGGCTTTTTCGATGGGTGTGGAAACCACCGAAGATGAACTGGAGTCAGCATTGAAAGTCATCCAGGAGTTCGATCCGCCGGGAGTTGGCGCGCGCGACCTCCAGGAATGTCTGGTACTGCAACTGAACCAAAAGGAGGAAACACCCGAAATAAAGATGGCAAAGACCATCCTGAATACTTATTTCGACGAATTCACCAAGAAACATTATGATAAGATCATTGCGCGGCTGGGAATTACCGAAGAAGAATTGAAAGACAGTGTAGCCGAGATATTGAAGCTCAATCCCAAGCCGGGCGGCTCGTTCCAGTCGGATAAGGTGGCCGAGCATATCATTCCTGACTTTTTGCTCGAAAACAAAGACGGCGCGTTACAATTGTCGCTCAACTCGCGTAATGTTCCCGAACTGCGCGTGAGCCGGATATACAGCGACATGCTCGATGCTTACAGCAAAAATAAGCAGGATAAGCAAAACAAGGAAGCGGTAAGTTTTTTGAAGCAAAAGCTCGATTCGGCCAAGTGGTTTATTGATGCCATCAAGCAGCGTCAAAATACCTTGATACATACCATGGAAGCTATTATCAATTACCAGCAGGAATATTTCTTGAGCGGTGGCGATGAGGCTTTGCTTAACCCAATGATATTGAAAGATATTGCCGATGCTACCGGGTTGGATATATCCACCGTGTCACGCGTTGCCAACAGTAAGTATGTGCAGACGCCATTCGGTATTTTCCCGTTGAAGTTCTTCTTTTCGGAAGGCTTGCAAACCGACTCGGGCGAAGAAGTTTCCACACGCGAAATCAAGAAAATATTGCAGGAATGTGTTGATAGCGAATCGAAACGCAAGCCTCTCACCGACGATGAACTGGCGGCCATCCTCCAGGAAAAGGGTTACCAGATTGCTCGCCGCACCGTAGCCAAATATCGCGAGCAGTTGAACATCCCGGTGGCAAGGCTGCGAAAAGAGTTATAACGGAAAAGTATTGAAGTGAAAGCCGTACGTTTCAGAGATTACCAGGCAAAAATGAAAAACGGGGACAGTTTGTCAAATGTCCTGTCCCTTGTGTTCCATCCTTTATGGATGCCCGTGCTGGGCACACTATTCATCCTGTTCTGGTCGGGTATGTACATCACCCTGCTTCCCATCGAAGCCAAACGGATCATATTGTTGATTGTGGGATTGTGCATGGTGGGGTTGCCTGTAGCTTTGCTGTTGTTTTACTGGATGTACCATTGGGTGAGTAATTTCTATATATCGAAACGCCGCGAACGCATACTTCCATTGATTTGTACGGCTATATTCTATTACATCGCCTATCGTACGTTGCATAATATGCATACGCCCTTCATTATTCAAAAGTTCGTACTGGCGTCTACGGTAGCGGTTTTTCTTACTTCTTTCATATCAATATTCTGGAAAATCAGCCTGCACGGAGTGGGTATCAGCGGGGTTACCGGGATGGTAGCCGCGTTAACCACCATGTCGCCGATGTTGTTGCCTGTGTTGTTGATGTTCATCATCCTGACGGGCGTGGTCGGCTATGCACGCATCCGGCTCAATGCGCATACATCTGCACAATATTACGCCGGTGTGTTGCTGGGGTTTGGCCTGATGTTCGGGATGTTCTTTATTATATAGGAGCCGGGCAATTACAATTTACCTTTACGGGATGGAAAAGTGGTACTAATTATTTTGTGACCAGTTCCGTGCTGCCCGGATCGACGTTTACAAACCCGGGAATTTTGTTCCACCTACATTCACTGATCAGTGTCCGCCGGGGAGCAATGGTTTGTGCGGAGTAATGGGCATGGTATATGATGTATATCTTTCCGGACGAGGTTTGCAGGAATGCGTGATGACCGGTACCCACGTACCCGTTGTGACGTAAAAGGATGGGATTATCTTTGTTACGGATCCACGGGCCTTCGGGTTTATCGGCCACAGCCCAGCCTACGGCGTAATCCGGACTTTGGTAGTGGTTGCAACTGTAGGAAAGATAATATTTGCCGCCACGTTTCATCACGAAGGGCCCTTCGGCTACGTTGGCGCGCGGTTCGGCATCGGTATGCTCCCAGGTGCCCGGCTCCGGCGTGATACAATGGCGGGCGGTGCTCATATCCACGGTTTTCAGGTCACGGCTCATGCGTGCGGTATAGATGATGTTGCCTCCCTGGAAGCGAACCCAATACAGATGCGGCGTACCGTCATCATCAATGAAAATATGGCTGTCGATGCCTTTTTCGGCAAGGAGCGGCTTCTTTTCGGTTTGTATGAACGGCCCAAGCGGTGAGGATGATTCCGCCACAGCGATATGCTCTTCCACGCTATAGGTCATCACATACTTATCGTTGATCCTGTATACTTCGGGCGCCCAGAACATGCGTTCGCCCCACGAATCGTCCTTATGCAGCGCCAAACCGCTGGTGGCGCCGCACGGACCGTCCCAATGCACCAAGTCGGCGGAACGCCAGACGACAATGCCATCGCGCGCACTGGTACCATAAAGATAATAAGTCCCGTTCTCTTCAAGAATAAAAGGATCGGCTACAAGAAGATTCTGATCGGATGCCCGGACATGCAGGTCAACGAAAGGGATTAAAAAAAGGAGAATAAAAATGCGGTATGTGTTCATGGATCATTATTTACATAGCCCTCTGAAAAACGCAAAAGTACATTTTTTTCCGATTCCCCGTGCAAAGACGCTACGCCGAACGGGGGGAAACTTATTTTTAATTCTTTCTATCAACTACACAATTCATTCCAATCTTCGATCTTTTTATTCTGACTTTAAACCCGATATACGAAAACAGGAAAAAACAGATTACGAATGTTATCATTGTACATGAAATTTTTTTCATGGCGTCTCAAAAAAGGAATGAACCGAAAAATCTTTATTTTTGCGCTTCAATTTAAGACCAAATATTCATGCGTCACTATATTCTTTTTTTGTTACTTCTGTCATATCTGCATGTTACGGCGCAGGACAGCGCCAAATACCTGGCTGTACAAAGTTGTACGGTTTCCGGACCTGTTTTCCTGCAAAAACCCGTCATCAACGATACCATC
>JAISDP010000132.1 GCA_031264715.1 Bacteroidales bacterium | reverse complement strand
GAAATCAAACGGGAACTCGAACAAATTGCCACCCTTAGAAGTACGCAAATTTTGCAGGAAAACCTCAACTGGACAGAGGAGAAATTTCTTGAAGAACTCCGGAAATGTCTTCCTGAAGGAGTTTCGCACGATTTAAGCTATGAAGACACGTGGAATGAAATCGCGAAAATTTACCAATTCATAAATCAGAACCGCGAGCGCAAAGAACTGTCGCAAGGATACCGGACCATTACCTCCACCACCTTGATCCGTAGTGAAGGTATGATATTGATGATGAATAAAAATGGCGATTTGATGGCGAATTCCAAACGCGTTGTAATGAAAGACGTGTCCGGTTTGATAGAAGAAAATGTGATTGCAAACAAGGAAAGCAATTTTTCCAAAAATATCACACAGGAAGACATCAACGGGAAAAAAGTCGATAAAATCATCAAGTATACATTGATCCAGCGAGATGTAAATGCTCCTGCCGATGCATATCAAAAATTGCTCAATGCTGTTGGCGAGGCTTACATTTCAAAACGTAACGAAATAGCCCGGCATTATTATCAAACAGATTATAAGGCTTTGGATGCAGCCGGGAAAAACCTTGTGAATGATGTTGTGCCAATATTGGTGATGTGTGCAAATCCAAGAGATATGAAGATGAAACAGGAAAGGGGTAAAATTTCGGTCATTTATTCGGACTCTCCAAATTTTAATCTAAAATTTAGCAGTGATAATGATAAGATGCCAACCGAAGAAGAATGGAAAAAGGCCGAAGCCGAGTTTGAGAAAATCAATACCAGGCAGATTACTTATAACGGCCAGACCATTACAGTAAAAGACCTTTACGAATTATTGGAAAAGGATACTGACGGCAAAGCGGGAATGGGGTATCGGTATGAATATGATAAAGGTACACGGGAAAGTGAATGTAAAGTCAGTATCAGGGCGCCAGCTATTGATCCCAAAGATCCTGCATATTATTACCTGTTAGGAGGGAAGTGGGTGTATAGTCTTGGAATTTCAGCAGGTTTAGTACAAGCCATCAATGTCTATTCTCCGGATGACGCTGTCAGAAAATACGGCAGCAAGGCTAAAAATGGCGCCATTTCAATAATCTCATTGCCGCCACGGTTGTAGTTATACCATAAATCACAAACATGGGTTGCAAAATGCGAAAGGCTGGCGCTGTCCAGCCTTTTTTCGTTCCCTGTGTCTTCGCGGCAATACATAAAAAATACGTTGAAACATTTGCTCAACGTATTTTTTTACGTATTGAAAACAACGGGATATTCCCGTAATATTTGTATGTTCCGCCAATAAACGGCGAACGGTTATTTCTTGTCGAAAAAGTCATTTACGCCGTCAACAGCGACAATATCTTCAACAAAGGTATAGGCGCCGGTTTTTTCCGACTTCACCATCTTGATGACTTTAGCCATTCCTTTGCCGGCTCCTTTCTGCCTCAGTGTTGCAATCGCTTTTTTTGCCATGATTTACAATTATTTAATTTCTTTATGAACCGTTACTTTTTTCAATATGGGATTGTACTTGCGACGTTCCAACCGGTCGGTGGTATTCTTTTTGTTCTTGGTAGTGATGTACCTCGACATTCCCGGAAGACCGCTCTCTTTCTGTTCCGTACATTCCAGGATCACCTGTATGCGGTTACCTTTAGCTTTTTTTGCCATTTTTTCCTGATTTATTTAATGTATCCTTTAGCCAAAGCCTCGTTCAACGAAGCAGATATCCCATTCTTATTGATATTCCTCAATCCGGCAGCCGATACTTTCAAAGTGATCCAGCTATCCTCTTCGGGAACATAAAACTTCTTGACAAACAAGTTGGGATAATATTTCCGTTTCGTCCGTCTTTTAGAGTGCGACACATTGTTGCCCCCCATGACGCCTTTTCCTGTAATCTGACAAATTTGTGACATGATGCTGCTTATTATGTTTTCAATTTCGGAGCGCAAAGGTCGTAAAAAAAATGGATTATACAAACTTTTTTTGCATTTTTCTTGAAATCCGCAACCTGACGGATTACCGGATGCACATCGTAAAACTGTTATATATCTGTTTATTCCGCATCTCTAACTAACCGATATTTCAAAGGTTATTTGAAATTGGTTTTGATGAAATCCTCGATGGATAATGGTTGATCGGGGCTTTTTACGCCGGGTTTTCCCAGCAGGGCATGGATGTTTACCGGCATGGATTTGAGTACCATTATTTCTATGAGTCTTCGCACTTCGGGAAGATTGTATTTAAGGGGATTACTTGATACTTCGTGTTTATTGCCTGCAAATTGAAGCAGGGCGTATGACGCACCTCTTCTGTCCAACTGCTCCTTTATTTCCTGCGAACCGCAAAACATGATGTTTTCCAGCTTCAATTTAGCGAAAGGCACGGTATCATCAGCATCTCCGTGGAACAGGATCGTGGGGGCAGGCATTTTCTCCCATTGCAACGTGTTCGAAAACGCTAATATTGCCCCGGCAAACCCTACCACACCGGCATAACGGAAGCCGCGCGGAAGGTTTGCTGCAAGCGGCCCGCTGTTACACCGTTCGTATTCGGCCTGGAGCACGGCAATGGCCCCGGCGCTCGATCCGCTGATAATGATTTGCGCAGGGTTGATATTCCATTCACCGGCATGTTTCAAAGCAAAGGTGGTTGCATCGTACAGGTCTTCCACAGCCCAGTCAATTGCCCGTTTCAAGGCAGGGACGGTCTCTGCCATGCTTTGAGGCTTCACATCCTTCAATCCCAGGCGGTAGTCGATGGATACAACCGTGTAGCCGTGCCCGGCCAAATCGTTGAAGTAATCGAGATATGTCTTCGAATCCCTTGTGCCCCCGCGAAAACTGCCGCCAAACATGAAAATGACACATGGCTGCCCGCCCGCCGCCTTGCCGGGCATGGCGTATTTGTCCATCCGCAGATCGACCCCGTTTTTAACGGCGTATGTAAAGGTTTCCTTTACGGGCGTGGCGGCGACCACATTCCATACATACAGGAGAACAAGCACAACACAAACATGTGATTTTAAACACTTTCCCAAATAATGACATTTCATAAATTGATGTTTTTGAATCCTTATTCGACAATTACAAGTATGATGATGAATCGGGGAATCCGGCATGGAAACCATGATTTATCCCTGCCAAAAATACAATATATTTACTTGAAATACACGCAACCTCAATTTTCCACACTTCCACTGTGGAATTTTTCCACACTTCCACACTGATTTTACATGTTGCTATCCATTATTTTAATTTTTAAGCTACTGTGTTTTAGCTATATGAAATTAGAAATGCATATTTGTTTCCCGATGGCATACATGTTGCCCTTTTATGTTACAGAATGAATCAGATAACAAACAATAATTTAAATTTTTGAAAATCATGAAAGCAGTAGTTTTGTCAGTTGCCATGTTGATGGGAACTATGATTTGCGCAAATGCGAATGCAGCAAAAGATGCTGTAAGCCGAAGTTCCGAAGTTGTAGCGGTTCAGGATGATTTTGTCGATGTAAAGATCGAAAGCCTGAATGCCAAGGTACAAGAAGCTGTAAGAGGTTTCGAAGACACCTGCACCGTGAAGAGTCTTGCTTATAACATTGGCAAAAAGCAAACCAAAGTAACCCTTGTTGTCAAGGCTGACAATACCGAAAAAACGGTTATCCTTGATGATGAAGGTAAAGAAGTTAAGGATGTTAAAGATTAATACAAACATAATGTTCGCGTAACAATTAAAAAATATTTAGCCGGTATGTTTGTCCTATTAAATGTAGAAGGAAATGGAAAAGTACACCATAGGCCAATTTAACGAATATGCCCCGACAACAATGGATGAAGCGTCGCTCACCGTTCATGCGTATACACTCTGGCTAAACCGGACGGTGGGTGATGCTTATGCCACTGCTTCCTGCGTTCCCGGTCGTGTGGATAACGGTAGCGGTGCATTACGTGATGCATCAGATCCTGTCAGTCGGCAGATTTCCAACCGGACGGGGATGCCCTGGCTCAATTTTAAACTGCAAGCCCGCCTGCGCAATATTCCGTTCGACCTGCTACACTGCCACTCACCCTTCGCAACCGGCCAATATGCGTTGTGGATGGGTCGCCGCAGGGATATCCCTGTAGTAGCAACGTTCCACCCCGGATACTGTCGGGACATGTTGCAGTCGGTACGCCCGTCCGTGGCCAAACGGATGACCCGGCGCATGATCAAATTCCTTTCGTCGGTCGACGAAGTATGGGTACCCGGCGCCGTAGCCGAAGAAACCCTCCGAAAATACGGATACCGGGGACGTGTCATCATGATGGAAAACGCCCCGGATATGGAAAAAAATACCTTCGATACGGTACGAAACCGTTATATTACAGTGATACGGCGCAAAAAATGCGAATTGCTGCACCGGAAAAGCCGTACGCCCTGGCCGGAACGGATCTGGCCCGATCCAATATTCGAATTGAGTGAACAATTGGCATAAATTAACACATTTCAATCCATTCCAATCTCAAAATACATATCAAAATGAACCTGAATATTCACAAACATTCCGTTGTATGCCCCGAATGTGGGAGCCGGGATATACACATGGAGTATGAAAGTTACGGATGCAACTTCCTGTCGAGGATTTGCCAGAAAGATGTGGAAAATGTTCCCGGTGAAGAACTTTGGTATTATTGCCAAAACTGTGGGTTAGTGTTCGATCCCGCTACGCAGGAAATCATGACCGTATCGGCATGACGCGGCCATCGCCTGCGATGCGTCTATATATTTTCCCTGAAGGGCTTCCACGGAAGTCCTTTTTTAATACCTTTGCACCCCAAAATACAGATCGAAGTGAATTACCGGGCAAAGAGAAATATTGCAGCAGGCGGGGCGACTTTCGCTATCCTGTGGTCGCTGGGGCTTTCGCACTTGTTCAACGACATGTTGCAATCGCTGGTATCGGCAATTTACCCGCTGATTAAGGAGTCGTTGCAGCTCGACTACAAACAGATAGGGCTTATTACACTCACCTTCCAGTTTTCCTCATCGGTTTTCCAACCCGTAGTGGGATGGTATACCGATAAGCGCCCGAAACCATTGTCGTTGCCCGTCGGTATGACTTGCACCATGAGTGGGCTGATATTCCTTTCGCAATCTACAAGCCTTTGGATGATACTGGCATCGGTAGCGCTTATCGGCTTCGGCTCGGCCATTTTCCATCCCGAGGCGTCGCGGTTGGCGCGTATGGCGTCGGGTGGCAGGCACGGCATGGCGCAATCAGTGTTTCAGGTGGGCGGTAACCTTGGCGGATCGCTCGGCCCGTTGTTGGCAGCATTGATTGTTGCACCTTACGGACAACAAAATGTCAAATGGTTCTCGCTGGTAGCCCTTCTGGCTATTGCCGTGATGATCCCCATCAGCCGGTGGTATGGCGGCAACCTGAAACGGATGCAACGCAAGAGAAGGGATACGGTTGCCCGCAAAGCGCAGCTGCCCCGCTCCAGGGTCGCCATAACATTAGCGATACTCCTGGTGTTGATTTTTTCAAAGTATGTATATATGGCCAGCCTTACCAACTATTACACTTTTTACCTGATACATAAATTCGACGTATCGGTAAGACATTCGCAATTCTTCCTGTTCATTTTCCTGTTTGCTTCGGCAGTAGGCACATTGATTGGCGGACCGGTGGGCGATCGAACAGGCCGCAAGTATGTCATTTGGTTTTCGATCCTCGGTGTAACGCCTTTCACGTTGCTGATGCCGTATGCAGACCTGACCTGTACCTGTGTGCTTAGTATCTTCATCGGGTTGATACTGTCGTCGGCCTTTTCAGCCATACTGGTTTATGCACAGGAAATACTCCCGGGAAAAGTGGGAACTATAGCCGGTTTGTTTTTCGGACTGGCATTCGGTATAGCCGGTATTGCTTCCGCGGTACTCGGCGCCCTTGCCGACCAGCATGGTATCGATTTTGTATACCAGGCTTGCTCTTTCCTGCCGTTGCTGGGATTAGTGGCAGCGTTTCTCCCGCCTGACAGGAAACGGTAGTTAAGGGATAAAAAAAATAATCAAAATCTTCCTAAAACAATTTTTTTTTGATTTTGTTCAAAAAC
>JAISDP010000117.1 GCA_031264715.1 Bacteroidales bacterium | reverse complement strand
TTGAAATCCTTTTACAGCCAGCCGCCTGATCACTTCGTCCTTATGATCTTCGATAAATTTGATGGTCAACATACTTTTAATAAGTTTCGAGTTTCGAGTTTCGAGTTTCAGGACTTTGCACAACCCGAAACACCAAACTCGAAACTAAAAAAGGTCTCCGCATGGAGACCTTTTCATATAATGATACCGCGGTTACTCTGCAAAAGGGACAACCGACACGAATGACTTGTTGTCAGCTTTCTTGCGAAACTGGATGGTGCCGTCGATCAAGGCATAGAGTGTATGATCGCGTCCTATGCCTACATTTTCGCCCGGGTTGTGACGGGTACCCCGTTGACGTACTAAAATGTTGCCAGCCTTACATACTTGGCCGCCAAACAGTTTAACACCTAATCGTTTACTTTCGGATTCGCGCCCGTTCCTTGAACTGCCGACGCCTTTTTTATGTGCCATTTTTCTTTATTTTATCTTAATCTTCAATAATATGCTTATACAGTAATCTCTTCGACCAGTAATTGGGTAAAGTCCTGACGGTGGCCATTCATTTTCTGATAACCTTTCCTTCTTTTTTTCTTGAAAACCAAAACTTTGTCGCCGCGAACATGCGATATGATCGACGTGTTCACCGCTACGCCGCTTACAACAGGCGTTCCTACTCTGATGTCATTATCATTATCAATCAGATACACCTTATCGAAGGTTAATTTATCACCAACTTCACCTTCCTGACGATGAACAAATATTTTTTGGTCTTTATTGACTTTAAACTGCTGACCTGCTATTTCTACGATTGCGTACATTATAAAATTCTTATGATTTTTCGGCTTGCAAAAGTAGGTACTTTTTACAGAATAACAAATAATTTTTCGAATATTTTATCGGAATTGACGTTATCTTTCTATTCGGCTCTTTTTTGTACTTTTGAGCCGGATTATTTGAAATATATTTGTGAAATATTTAATTGCAGGTTTGGGAAATATCGGCAGCGAGTATGCCAATACACGCCATAATATCGGGTTTATGATGCTTGACAGGTTGGCGGCGGATGAAAAACTCGATTTTGCCGATAAGCGTTATGGGTTCGTTACCGAATACAAATACAAGGGGCGTATTTTTTTGCTTCTGAAACCGTCCACATACATGAACCTGAGCGGCCGGGCGGTGAATTACCGGTTGCAGAAGGAAAAGATAGAGCTTGATCACCTGTTGGTGCTGGTGGACGATATTGCCTTGCCTTTCGGAGCGCTTCGTTTGAAAGCGAAAGGAAGTGACGGCGGGCACAACGGTTTGAAAAACATTAATGATGTATTGGGTACCCAGAATTACGCGCGTTTGCGTTTTGGCGTGGGGAGCGGTTTCGCACAGGGCCGACAGATCGATTATGTCCTGGGCGAATGGACGGAAGAAGAGGGAAAAGCGTTACCCGACCGGCTCAAACTGACTTCGGATATCATAAGGAGTTTCGGAACCATCGGTTTGGAGCGCACCATGAATTTTTTCAATAATAAGTAACCGTTTAAAGTTACGTTTTGGGTAATCGAAAATTAAAAACCGGAAGTGGATATGGATACAGTACGGATAGATAAGTTTTTGTGGTCGGTGAGGATATATAAAACACGCACTATTGCCGCCGAGGAGTGCGAGAAGCATCGAGTGCTGGTCAATGATGCGGAAGTAAAGCCTTCGCGGAACGTGCGGATAGGAGACAGGCTGATGGTAAAGAAGTTGCCGATCGTTTATACGTATGAGGTCATCCAGTTGGCAGACAAGCGGCAATCGGCCTCGCTGGTGAAAAATTATATTGTGGATACCACGCCGCATGATGAAATGGACAAGGCAGAGATAGCCCGTATGACCACGTTTGTACGGCGCGATCGTGGCGCCGGACGTCCCACCAAGAAAGAACGTCGCGATATCGATAAACTGACTTCGTTATGATCATTGCCTGCGGCTATTTGAGTATTTCGGAATCCAACCATTCTACCCGGCGTTCCAAAAATTGTTTTGTATAACTGACCTCTTCCTCCCATGTAGCAAATCTGACCAACCCCACACTGGTATATTCTCCGAGTATTTGCCAGCGCTGAAAATTCTTTTTCTGTGCATCGATGATGTTTTCTGCTTTTCCATCAATAATACCGGTTAACACAGGCAGATATTGCTCTTTCATTTTCACCCATTCCTGTTTCACACGCTCTGTGAAATAAGAATCCTGAAACAGTCTGCTATAATACATATTTCTGTGATATAAACAATTAACAGGCGAAGTTGCAGGAGGCAAAACCCAATTATTATTCACCCTGTAAGCAAGCCCCAGGCTCCATTCAAAATCCCAGGCCGGATACATTTCCAATTTTCCCGACCGTGATTTGAGGGCATAATAAAGATTTGGTTCAATATTGCCTAACGTCTCCTGCAACAGAT
Organism: Bacteroidales bacterium; assembly: GCA_031264715.1. GTDB lineage: Bacteria > Bacteroidota > Bacteroidia > Bacteroidales > UBA4181 > JAIRLS01. The sequence goes on along the minus strand of JAISDP010000117.1, from coordinate 5,106 downwards.
ACCATTTTGCAAAGCTTTCAACATCAATATATTTCCTGTATCCGATGTCCGGATCGGTAAACCGGTCGGAAAACAATGCCGATTCGAAATCATTCATGAAATTGCGGATAAAGTTATAATTCCCGTCACCTTCAACCATATCGTCGGTATCCGGATATTTGAATGTAAAATGCAACCCCCGTCCGGTAGTAAACCGTAAAGGCTCCTGGTACCAATAGTTGTCATTTTCTATCAGGTAGCCATCGTCATCAATATTTGCGCGGCTTTTCGCCACTTTCACATGTTCGCAGAGATAATACGTACCGTTATACGAGCCGTTCAGGAATACCTCAACGTGGTGTCCGCGCGGTGTCCAGGGCATATTCATCAATTTGGACAGTTCAAACGCATATGTATCCCGCAGCATCGACTTATCGCAGTATTCGGCCAGCAATACCCAATCTTTATCTGTCGACATTCTCAATATTTCCGATTTGGTATCCAGCTTCATATGATATGGTTTCTTAGGGTAGTTCCATGTAGCGTTTCCTCTTCCCCGTATACGCATAGAACCTTCATATCCTTCAGGAAAAGCCGGTATTTTAGAAATTTTGACCGTCCCGTTCACATAATTTTCCTTGCTGCCGATCACCTGTTTATCTTCTGTTTCCAACCAGACGATCGGTAGTCCCGTAAAAATCCTGACCGTGACTTCATAAGTCTTTACCGTTCCCTTTTTCCCGGTTAGCATGTAAATTAGCGTCTTGTCGAAATCATGCGCCGTAATGCCCGACACCTGAACTTTTCCATCCACCTCTGCTTTTTCAAACTCGCCTGTAAATGTCGGGATAAGATTTTTATATGATGCCGACTCTGAAAGAAATATTGTTATCCGGTTGTCTTCTATGTCGCCTTTTACGCTCTGTGGCAATTCCGGGTTTAAAGATTTATTAAAGCTGAAGGACAGGAATCTGACAGGAGTAATTGGCTCATTATCACTAATTTCTTTTTCTTCGTACTCTGCGACATCACCTTCACATCCTGTAAAAGAGACAAAGACTAATAATAAGGCAAGCCGGAAATATTTCTTTATCAGACGAAAAGCACAAGTGTGCTGATTGGGTTTTGTGTTCATGATGTGTGACTGTTTAACTTGATCTCAATGCTTTTTCCGGTTCTTCCTTGCTCATTGTTTTCTATTGAGTACACAAAGATATTACTTTTTCTTTATAGCACATAAAAAACAAATTGACTTAAAGTCTAATGTATATGTGGCATATCGAGTACCTGTTGCAACGCATGGCCGACTCGCCATGTTCATAAGCATTTTTTACTCGAAATTTGTTTTTGAAAGACCATCATTCTAAAAAATGGCTATTTTTGCGCAAACTTGTCTGAAAGTCGAATCATTAAAATAATATCCTGTCATGAAAAAGTTTTTTGGAGGTATGATGTTGATCATTGGTTTGGCGCCGGTTGTAGCATTGGCGCAGGAAAATCCGAACATTTTTACTTATAAGGTCGGTGCGTTTGAAATATGCCTTCTTTCGGAAGGGCAGAGCGCCGGAAAACCCGGTATTTTTATTGGGGCTACACCCGAAATGATTCGGAAATGCATACCCGACGGTACTTTTCCGACTTCATGCAATGCTTTCCTTGTACGTATGCCCGGTAAAACCATACTGGTGGATACCGGCTACGGGCGTAACCTTTTCGACAACCTGAAATCGCTTGGCGTTACTCCCGAACAGGTGGATATCATCCTGCTGACCCACATGCACGGCGATCATATCGGCGGCATGCTCAAGGACGGACAGGCAGCCTTTCCCAATGCCGAAGTGTACCTGGCCAAACCGGAACACGATTACTGGATGAGCGATGATGCCAAAAACCCAAATGCACGCAAGGTGATAGAAGTCTACCGGTCGAAGTTACACCTTTTCCAGCCGGTAGAAATCGATGCAAAGCCGAATACGTTGTTTGCCGGTATACAAGCGGTTGCATCATACGGCCATACTCCCGGTCACACATCATTCATGGTCGAATCCGGCAAGGATAAACTGCTTATCTGGGGCGACCTGACACATGCCATGGCGATCCAGATGACCTATCCGCAGGTGGCGATGACTTATGATGTGAATCCCGACGTGGCCATTGCTTCGCGCAAGAAAACGCTGGAATATGTCGCCCAAAAAAAGATTCCCATTGCCGGGATGCACATCGCTTTCCCCGGTATGGGCAAGATAGCGAAAGCGCCGGCAGATGGATATTCCTATTCGCCCTTTACAAAGTAAAAATTTTCCTCCGGATTCTTTTTGTTTTTGAAAAAATAATTACTTTTGCATCGCAATTGCCCTGTTGTGTAATGGTAGCACCGCAGATTCTGGTTCTGTATGTCTGGGTTCGAATCCTGGCAGGGCAACAACAAGCTGTATATCGGTCTTTGTAAAACGCATTGTTTTCAAATTCGAATCTCATTCTTTCCTTGCTATTTTTCCTTCCTGCCGGATAATTTTTCCGTCGTAACTAAGTCCTTCGATGATGACTGAGTACGAAGTACTGTAATCGGCAGTGTAGAACTCGAATGAGGCTACCCCCGTGCTGTCCGTCCTGACATCGGGTTGCCAGTGGATGGTGGTACGCAGGTCGGGCTGGGTATTTTTCCTTTTTTCGGGCGTATCGTATTTGGGGGCATAAAATTCTATCGGGACTTGATACCCTAACGGAAAGATCGATTTGATATGGAATGGCTTATGCTCGATACGTTTGACCGTACCGTCCTTGGTGAAGATAATAATCACGCCGTTTCCTCCGCGACTGCCGTATATTGCTGCGTTTGAGCCTTTCAACACATCCACCTGCGCCACATCATAGACATTGATCATGTCCAGGTCTTCAATTTCCGTCGGCAGACCGTCAATTACCAGCAATGGCGACCCCATCCCGCGGATGCTCACCTGTCTGCCGCTGACCATCACACCCGGGATTCTCATCAATACCTGGTAAATATCCGTTAGCGAGAACTTTTCCAGATCAGCTTCGGTAACAGAGAAGTCGGCTGACGAATACATGTTCGACTTCCTCACCGGCGGTTTGCGGTCGGCGCTGATGACTACTTCGGCGAGGTGTACCGTGCGGATGCCGTTCTCGTACGTATATTTCTGTTCGGCTTTATCGGCATACTGCACAAAAATGTCCTTGTTGATTTCGCCGGTTATAGCCGCAGGAAGAGTCCGTACAGGGAAATGGACGCTGTCTATGATAAGCTCCATGCGCTTGATGCCTGCTTTGGGAACAGCATGTACGACGAAGCTGCTACTGTCGGGCAATTCGCCGTCCCGGAAATGGAAACGGCCGTCCTTGTCGGTTTGAGTCCTGTTGAAATATTTGTTTTTCAATGATAAAACAGATACTTCTATGTCTTCGACCGGTTTTCCCAAGATCAGGCTTTTCACGATGCCCGATATTTCAGGATAGATTTCGAAGGGTTTCGAAGGATATGAGATACGTCCCTGCGACACGGCTGCCATGTCGTAACGTCGCCAGCCCTGTGTGAGCATCAGCATATCCAAGGCCCAGGATGCCGACAGCGTGTTTTGAAAATAATATGCCGGATTTTCGATATTTCCCCTCAATTCGGAAGTGAGCAATAAATTGGTCAATATATTTGCCGTCGTATCAACGGCCACTTCCCGGTCATCGGTCACCGCCACCGAAAAACTCCCGTACAGCGGCAGGTTATCGGCATCGGTCAATGTTATGTGGTTTTTGACCGGCGAACGCGCGGCATAGTTTTGCTGATCCGGTTGATAGGTAACCTTTGCCCGGTCGTTATTGTTCACAAAAACCAGACGTTCGCTCAGCGGATTTAACCCGGCGTCGAGCAGGAGCAGTTGCAGCACGCCGGAGGGAAAATCTTCCTTCATAAAAGAGATAACTTCTTTCGCGTGATTCCAGGCGGCAGCATAGTGCACGATTCCCCGCGTATGCGCCAGCAGGTAAAGCGTATCCTGCCCGGCCGCCTGAATAACATTGTCGGGCTGTCCCTGTTGCGATACTCCAGCCGGCCGCTGTACCGAGATATACAGGCGGTCCCGTACAACGTTGGCTGCAAGCGCATAACCGCTCTCAAGCGCCAAAGGAAGGTCAAACCGTTTCGATTGGCCATTTTGATTCTGGCAGACAGCATGGTATGTTTTACCCCTGTCGGGAAACAGATTGAAACTTCCCATCCCGAGATGATCGGAATTGATTTTCTCGACTTCCGTTTCGTCCTGGTCGTATACAGCGCCGGTGACGTGTTCCGACTGTCCGTTCGACCGCATCGCCTTGAATGCTACGCGGCAGTTTGTCCCTTGCAGTAAAGCGCCGCCTTCGGGATAGAAACTGACGTCGAAATCCGTATCGGGCGCACCCACCCTGATGAATTGCCGGTATCGGTGTCTGTCGCTGACGGTTTCGAGCAGCATGACCCGTTTGTCCGCAGTGGACGGGAGGTTGAATGTAACGCTTGCCTGTCCGTCGTCATCGCATTTGACTTTCGTCATGCGTCCGCCGTTGATGCTCGCCCGGACGCTTTCGGGAACGACGGCGTTGTGGAGGCTGGTGTGTGTGAATCTCAGCTCGACGGTGACCTTCTTATCCGAGTCGAACCGGAAACCGGCATCCGTACGGAGCGTGCGCACCTGCGGATCGCCGATGCGGACGGTTTTGGCGTAGAAATAATTTTCGCCCTGGTTTTGCATGGCCATGGTGTAGGCGCGCAGGGTATAATCGCCTTCGGGCACATCGTTGGGAATATCGACATATCCGTGAAAAACACTGTTTTCGGGACGTAATTTGATGCGGCTGATCAGCGAATCAAGCGGGTTCATCAGTTCCACATAGACGTAGCGGCTGGCTATTACCGGTATGTGTGTGACTGCATCGACAACATAGGCGCGGAACCACATTTTTTCACCCGAAATGTAATAGGGTTTATCGTTATGCAGATAGAGTTTTTCCTGTGGGAAAGCGGCTAATTGCCGATGAAAGCGCATCGTTAAGGTATCTGCCTTCCAATCCTGTCCGTGCAACATTGCCGGGAACAAAGCCAGTATGTATATCCAACTCCGGGTGACGATTTTT
>JAISDP010000031.1 GCA_031264715.1 Bacteroidales bacterium | reverse complement strand
ATCGGGGAAAAAGACCGATGAATCGAAATTTTTTACTTCACAAGCAAAACGTGTTTTAAATTTAGACGCATCAAAACGTGTAATCCAGTCGGAACCGCTTACTCCATTAACAAGGCCATTCCAGTATTCCGAAACATTATTGCCAATCGGGGTAAGTGCTCCTAGACCGGTTACTACAACTCGTTTTAATTGCATAAGCTACAATGTAAAACAGTGTTACTTTTTAACGTTTTCTTCGATATACTTGATAGCAGCGCCAACAGTGGCAATGCTTTCAGCTTGATCATCAGGTATGCCGATATTAAATTCCTTTTCGAATTCCATAATCAGCTCAACAGTGTCAAGAGAATCCGCTCCCAAGTCATTGGTGAAGCTGGCTTCGGGTGTAACTTCGTTCTCATCAACACCTAACTTATCGACAATGATGGCTTTTACTCTTGATGCAATATCTGACATATGCTTAAATATTAAATTAATAAATATGATTTGATATAAAAATTTAAACTACAAAGAAAATGCAATTATCTCAAATCTTCAAACTAAAAATGACTTTTTGTTGTAAAAAAAGTCGAAATGAATTTTTCATGCATTATTATATTATTTATTATCAATATATTAATTATTTTTTAGCTTCCCATTTTCTATCATGCCCTGTCCCGAAATTTTTTTACCCTGCTCTCCATTGAGTTTTAATAACGCATTACCTCATACATTTCACTTTGCTGCTCCGACTCCTGTGGTAATTGATGCACTCGCAGCATTTGCCGTGGCGGACACATTGACGGTCGGGACACGGACAGTTTTCTTCATTGCATTTCTTGCCTGTCCGGTCACAAGCTTGTAATTTGTCTGTATTGCAGGTTTTTATATCCATCATGCTTTTATCTATTTATTTTTTCGTCGTCTTCAAACAATATTTTTTTGAGTTTCTGGTACAGGAATGACAGCACGAGCAGCACCACTCCCAGCACTACAAAAGCTATAATCTTAGCGCCCTGCGATACATTGCCGAGATCGTACATGAAAAGTTTGCACAATACGATACCCAACAGTGATAACGATATAATGCGGAGCGTTTTGTATTTGAGGCTCATACCCAACCACATCTGTACAAAAGCGCACAAACTCCACAGTATGGTTAAAGTCGCCTTATTGTTGATGTGTGCGCCACCAAACAGGTTTACATGATCAATAGCTTCAACCGAGGCGATGCCAAGGCAGGTGACGGCAGCCATGTTGAAAAACCACATCATGGTTTTCCCGGCTGATGATTTTAGTTGATGTTCCTTATAAAAAATACGGGCAAAGGCCACGAACAGGCCGCACAATGCTACAACCCCCGTCCAGTAGAGTGTAACAGGCAAAGCGTATGACTTATGATTATATGACAACGATATCAGGTCGAGACGCAGATTGCGCGCCATCAACCAATAATAATACAGGCAGCCGACTGCCCACAGGAAAATCACGGCAATGGACCTGAACCGGCAGGTAGATGCACGACGTCCGGTGATAACAGTTAGTCCGCATATGAAAATCAATGCATATGCCATTCTCCAGAAGGAGGTATCATCGATGTTGGTATACATATACAACTCACGGTTGCCCGTATAGAACAGCATTGCAGCGGCAACCGTACCGATAGCCGTTGGCAGCCAGCCCGGCAGCACCCGTTTGGGTTCGGAGCGTTCGCTGTAATGGCGCAGCAACAGGCCGGACACCACAAATGCCAATGATGCATACAGGCGGGTGATGAAATACGGGTTAACAAGAACGTTTCCTTCCAGGGCGCGGTACATGCGGATTCCGAAATCAAACGACATGTTCTGCATACCGTGAAGTCTCAACATGCTCACCAAAGTAAACACCAGGAGTGCTAGCGAACCGCAGTAATAAATGATGGCATTTGACTTGCGGAAAAGCCACAGCAGCAATACCGCTTCAGTAGCCCAGAACAGGGTGACGTTGCTGCCGTAGAACTGCATGGGGACGGCAAGCGTTACATAGCTGATGGTCAATCCGGCAAACAAGTGAAATAATACTTTATCCTTTTTGTTGTTGTGCAGCATCAGGGCTATAACGGCATTGACCACGGCCAGCAATGCCGTCAACAGCCCCCTGTAACTGTCGGCTTCCATGCGTTGAAGCAACAGCACGCCCGCCAACAGATAGAAAAAGGAATTGGCGACAAGCATCATGATGTGCAGCGCATGATTTTTCGACGGGTCCTTGCCACGGAAAACCTGTACCAACGGCATCAGCAGGAAGATGATGTAAAAGACGCCTGCATATAATAATAATGCCGAATCGCGGGCAATATCGCTTGCCGTTTTATTGAACAGGCTGGCATCCCGCAGGTAATACAGCCAGAAGATCAGTTGTGTGCCGATAAAACTGATGATCAGCAATTCCTTCCATTGCTTGCGCAGCGAAAGAGTCAGCATCCCGACATTGAGGATGGCAATATAGGTAAACAGCACATGGTAGTTGCCATCGCCGCGGCCCACCATAAACGGGGTGAGCATCCCGCCGATAAGCGAGAGGATAGCAAGTTCGCGCCTGTTATACAGTATGGACAGCCACACAGAGAAAGCCGTAATAACAACCATCATCAGGAAAGAAGCGGTTTGACCGAAAAGGTCGTATTCGCGGAAAGCAATGGCCACTGTGAAGTAGAACACCACCAGGGCGCCTCCCGCAAGTACCGAACTGAAAGCACGGTAAGCCTTACGAAAACGGTAAGCCAGCGCCAGTAATACGCCGCCGCTCAGGAATCCGATCGCCACGCGCCCCATCCCGTTGATCCAATTGTTGTCGATGGCATATTTCACGAACAGGCCGATACCAATTACAAGTACTCCGATACCGATCTTGTTGATCAGGTTTTCGCCGATGAACTGTTCAAAGTTAAAACCTTCCCTGGGCTTTGCCTGCGGACGTTCCACAATGGCTTCCGGCTCCGGTTCTTTGGCTTTATCTTCTATAACAGGCTCCGTTACAGGAACTGCGATCTGTTCGGGAACAGGTATTTCCTGTACTTCCGGTTCCGGTTCTGGTTCTTCAACAGGTTTTTCTGTGATGAATTCCTGGGGCATACAGGCCATATGGTCAACCGTAGCGTATGATGTTGCAGCCTTTTCAGCAGGTTCTGGCTCAGGCTCTGGTTCTGCTTTTACTTCTGCGGCAGGTCTCACTGCCATGTTTTTTAAATCCTGCGACAGTTGCATGATACGCCGGTTGAGTACTTCAAACTGTCCCTTGAGGCCGCTTACCATGACAATAAGAATGACCGGGATAACAAGAATGCCTATGACTAACAGTACTCCCAAAAATGCAAAAAAACCTTCCATATAGTCGATGTTTAAATTGTTCTATTTTTCAAAAGAATGGGTAAAGCTACGGGAATTTTGTTAATAATCTACAAAAAATTTCACTGCTGTCCGACTGAAATTGCTTTAAAGATGCTGATTTGCATATAAAAATGGCTCCCAGGATTTACGTCCGGAAGCCATTTCCACCTTTTTAATTGAACCTGTTTTTCAGAACGAAACAGTCAGATCAACTCCTATTTGAAACGGAGCGCCCTTTTGTGCTAATTCTATTGGCGGTTTCCGGGTTGTTGGTTCGAAAGATGCCGATTCGAAACAGAAAGTTGCGTAACAGGTATTCAATGTATTCCTGGTCCAAATGTTCAGGCTGAATATACCTTTGCTCACCCCTGCTTTCAGATTCAGCAATCCGTAAAAATCCTGGGATGTATCATTTGCCTCCGTCCAATAGATTTTTCCTGCACCATTGTATTGTGCCTGGACATTGAACCGGTCGAGAATCCGATTACTGCGAAACCTGCGCCTGTATCCTGCATTGAGCGAGAAGGTGTTCTGCGGGACAAACGGAATGTAATTTTCCGAATAGTCTACATCATCTGTACCGTAATCCTTGAGAATGGCATGCACGTATCCATAATTAGCCGATAATGTAAGGCCCTCTATCAAATATGCCGTCACGCCCAAGTCGAATCCGGCGCTTTCGGCACGACCGGCATTTTTCAACAACCGTCCCTGCCCGCTTTTCACAAATTGGGTAACTTGAACATCTTTTACATCAACATAAAAAACTGCAGCTTCTGCATACAGCTTATCCTTCACAAGTTTGCCCTTAAACCCCAATTCGTAATTCCAGCTGTATTCGGGCTTATACGCTGTCTGGGCAAGTATCTCATCGGGTGATTCTTTCGGAATCGGATCAACGTTTTGTTTCTTTTCCATCACTATGTCCTGTACAATATCGGCAAACATCTGTATATTATACCCGCCCGCTTTGTAACCTTTCGCAGCTGAAAAATAGATATAGCGATTCTTGTCGAACTCGTATTTCAAAGCGACTTTGGGTAACCATTCGGTAAACGACATGGACCCGGAACCAGCCAGCGCCGTTCCGGCCGCTTGCGATCCAATCACCCTCCCGGCCATGACAGCATCTATGTTTGCCGACATGGACGTGTTGTAATCCAATTCCGTTTTTTCATAATCCAAACGTATTCCTGCCGTCAACGATAAACCTTCGATGAACAGGCTATTGCAGGTGGATTGATGAAACAGTGCGCCTCCGTATGCCGGCGTCTTGAATGTTCCGGGGATGGGGATCTCATCATCAGTAGCTACAAGCGATGGAGCGCGGGGATTATCCTTTGTAGCTTCATCAAGCGCCGGTTGCATGATACTGTCAATGCCTGTTTTACCCATGGTGGTTACCACACCGGTACGCAGATTATTGCTGAATCCGAAAGCGCCGAACGACCACTGGTAATTCTTTTGGGTGTTCGATTTAACGGCAAATTCCTGTGTCCAGTTGGTTTCCTTTTGCTTCTGGTTCAGGTAGAAATACGATTGGGGACGGTAATCCACATCCATATCCATATCGTCGGCGAAATGCTGGAATGCAGTTGACGAGGTGAAGGTGATCCGATCGTTCTTATATTCCATGTTTATATTGCTGCCCGTCACTCTGCGGGTATATTTACCGGGACTGTTGTAATCGGGTTCTGCAATATCCCCATCCGCATGTATCCCGTAGGGAAATGCTTCCTGGTCGGAATAATCGTAATTGGTCATCAATTGAACCGTCCATTTTTCGGCGGGCTTCACATCCAGGCAGAATCGTCCACCGCCAGAGCGTAATCGATCTGCACGTTTCCCGTCATATTGATTGACGAAAAAGCCGTTGTTCCCGTCATAATATCCGCTTAACGAAATGCCTGCGATTTTCCCGATCTTTTTGGATACGGAAGCATTGGCACGGAAAAGTCCGTAGTTACCCGCAGTAAGCGTCAGCCGGGTTCTTTCGTAATCCAATGGCGAATGTGTGAATATATTCACGATCCCGCCCATCGCATTCCGCCCGTAAAGTGTTCCTTGCGGGCCTCTGAGCACTTCGATGCGCTGTACGTCCAAAAAGTCGAAATTAAAAACCGACTTGTCTAAATAAGGCATATTGTCGACATACAAGCCCACTGCCTGTCCTGTGCTGCGTTCCCCAATTCCGCGGATATATACCGGGGTAGACATTTTAGAACCGTAGTTCGGCACAAAAAAGTTTGGAATAACAGCGCTTAAATCTACAATTGAGATGATTTTCCGATCTTCCATCATCCGTGGGGTGATAAAAGAGATGGAACCGGGAAGCGTTTTTAATTCGTTGGTTTCTTTGGTGGATGACACAACGACTTCTTCCAAATCGACTTGAGTCGCGATATCGGACTCTCCCGTTTGGGCAAACACCCCGGCACTCCATAACAGTATGAGAGATATGGTTATATATTTTTTTAGATGCATAAATATTTGAAACAATTATGAATAATTAAATAATCGAAAACAGAATCATTGAATAACTAATGACTGAGTAATAGATTATTCAATGATTTTTAACTCATAATTGAAACAAATGGCGGAGGCCTGCAAAAAAGATTCCCGCAAACGCCGGGATCAAATATGGAGATATTTAAGTCAGGCAAAGACTCTCGAAAGGTATCCCGTTCGACAATGGCAGCAAAAAAATCCGATACACAGATTTTTCCGAACCATGTATCGCAGTATGCCTTATGTTTCAGTGCATGGTCTTCGCCGTATAAAATGGCATGTTGCAGGTGTCGTTCATTTTCCTGGCAAATGTCTGCTATTTTAACAGCATTGTCTGTATCCTGTTGCCTGTTTACCGCAAAAAACGCAAGGTTGGCCAAATAAAAAACGGCCAGAACAAGCGATACAGTCAATGATGGCGTGGATACAAAAAACATAAATTTCTTTCAAAAGATTTTTGAACTGCAAAGATAGTATAAAAGCTTCAATTTACACAAATAGATAAAAATTAGGACGACATATCGGCAAAGTCCCTGACGGGACGACATATTGGTAGTCCCGCCAGGGACGGCATATTGGTAGGCAACGATATATTGATAGAATCATTGATTCTGTTTAGAATCGGAGTTAATTCCGAATAGAATCATTGATTCTGTTTAGAATCGG
>JAISDP010000014.1 GCA_031264715.1 Bacteroidales bacterium | reverse complement strand
AGATAAACAACTTTTTTACCATTTATATATGGTGTGCAAATGTACATTATTTTTTGGATGAGTATTCATTAAAATGTTTTATACTCAAATTTTCCCTGTATCCCGAGACTTTGTATCCAAATAACCTGTGAGTCTAAATGCACTGTGGTTTCCTTGTCGTATATTTGCACCGGTTTAAATCAAAAAGTTAGAAATGTCATCGCCATTATTCGGAAAAACATTAGCGGAACTTCCGCAAATTGTCAAGGAACTGTCTTTGCCTGCTTTTTCGGCACGGCAGATTACCAATTGGCTGTATAAGAAGAATGTGTCCTCCATTGATGAAATGACCGATCTTTCGACCAAAGCACGCGTATTGCTGGCCGAAAGCCACAGTATGGGTACAGGCGAACCGCTTGCTGTGCAAACTTCTAAAGACGGTACTAAAAAATACCTGTTCCCCACACTGGACGGTAAATGTGTAGAAGCAGCATACATCCCCGACCGCGAGCGTGCGACCTTGTGCATTTCGTCACAGGTGGGATGCCGTATGGGTTGTGTTTTCTGCATGACAGCTCGTCAAAAGATGCAAGGCAACCTCACTGCTACCGGTATCCTGAACCAGTTCCGGAGCCTGCCGGAACGCGACCAACTCACTAACATTGTGTTTATGGGCATGGGCGAGCCGTTCGATAACCCGGACGAACTGATGAAAAGTCTGGAGATTCTCACGGCTGATTATGGCTATGCCTGGGCGCCAAAGCGGATCACCGTTTCCACCATAGGTATTCTCCCGGCCGTACGCCACTTTATGGACAACAGCCGTTGCCATCTTGCTGTGAGCCTCCATCATCCCGACCCGGAAGAACGCCGTAAACTCATGCCGGTGGAAAATAAATATCCTGTCCGGAAGATCATCGAATTGTTGAAAACTTACGACCTGAACAAGCAACGTCGCATATCCTTCGAATATATTATGCTGGCAGGCATTAACGATTCGCTGAAACAGGCAAACGACACGGTACGCCTGCTTTCAGGCCTACGATGCCGGGTCAACCTGATACGTTTCCATGCCATACCCGACAGTTTATTCAAGCCATCGACCGACCAGGCCATCCGACAATTTGCCGATGCGCTCAATAAAAAAGGAGTGATCACGACCATCCGTCAGTCGCGTGGGATAGATATTGATGCAGCATGTGGCATGCTCTCCACAAACAGGCACAAGCAAAGCTAATATCTTCCGCTCAATTGCCATGCTGAAAAATCGACCGAAGCAAATAGAATAATCCGGGAAATTATGATTACTTTTGCCGTGAATTGTGAAGTTGTGGCAGGACGCAAACAAAATTGTCAAGCCCATGCCGGACGGAGCAAGAAAATCTGTAAAGAAATCTCAGGACAGGCCAAATCAACCAAATGGCATTACCTTTGTTTTAGATTATAAATGTTAAATAATTAAATATCATCAACATGTTTAAAGTAGATTTAAGCAGGTACGGCATCAGCAGTAGCATTGAGGTCGTACACAACCCCACGTATGAAGAGCTTTTCCAAGCAGAAATCGATCCTGAAAACAAAGGATTCGAAAAAGGCGAGCAAACCGCCACCGGCGCCATCTCTGTGAAAACGGGCATATTCACCGGTCGTTCGCCCAAAGACCGTTACATTGTGAAAGATGCGACCTCCGAAAACACCATCTGGTGGGACGGCAATATCAACAAACCCGTTTCAACCGAAGTATGGAGCGATTTGAAAGCATTGTCCGTCAAACAACTGAACACAGCGAAAAAGTTGTATGTGGTGGACACTTTCTGCGGCACCAATGCCGACACGCGCATGAAAGTGCGTTTTATTATGGAAGTGGCATGGCAGGCGCATTTCGTCACCAACATGTTCATCCGTCCCTCGCTGTATGAACTGGAACATTACGGCGAGCCCGATTTCGTGGTGTTCAACTCATCAAAAGTAACCAATCCCAAATGGAAAGAACAGGGACTGAACTCGGAAGTATTCGTGCTGTTCAACCTCACCGTTAAGGAACAAATCATCGGTGGTACCTGGTATGGCGGCGAAATGAAAAAAGGCATGTTCTCGATGATGAACTATTACCTGCCGTTGAAAGGCATGGCTTCGATGCACTGCTCTGCCAACGTGGGCGAAAAGGGCGATGTAGCGATCTTCTTCGGTCTCTCGGGTACAGGAAAAACCACCCTGTCGGCCGACCCGAAACGTTACCTGATCGGCGACGACGAACATGGCTGGGACGACAATGGCGTATTCAACTACGAAGGCGGTTGCTATGCCAAGGTAATCAACCTGAGCGAGGAAAACGAGCCGGATATCTGGCGCGCCATCAAACGCGACGCCCTGCTGGAAAACGTAGTGGTGAAAGCTAATGGTACACCCGACTACAACGACGGGTCAATCACCGAAAATACCCGTGTATCGTACCCGATCTACCACATCAACAAGATCGTACTCCCGTCAAAAGCCGGACATGCCGGCGAAATCATCTACCTGTCGGCTGACGCATTCGGCGTACTGCCCCCGGTATCGATCCTCGACGAGAGACAGGCGCAATACCACTTCCTTTGCGGTTACACCTCGAAGCTGGCCGGCACCGAACGCGGCGTCACCGAGCCGCTCCCGTCATTCTCGCCCGCGTTCGGCGAAGCCTTCCTGACGCTGCATCCCACCAGGTATGCCGATACGCTCGGCGCCAAGATGAAGAAACACGGCGCCAAGGCCTATTTAGTGAATACCGGCTGGAATGGTACCGGCAAACGTATTTCCATCAAGGATACCCGCGCCATTATCGATGCCATCATCGACGGTTCGATCGAAAAAGCCGAAAAGCTACACATCCCGATCCTGAACCTGACCGTTCCCAAAAAGCTGAACAATGTTTCGGATATCCTTGACCCGCGTAGCACCTATACCCGTGTAGCCGATTGGGAAGACAAGGCAAAGTCGCTGGCTGCCAAGTATATCAAGAACTTCGAACAATATACCGATACTCCGGAAGGGAAATCGTTGATTTCGTCGGGACCGCAGTTGTAAGAGCCACCCCAACTTAGGCTCTACCTATAATAAACATATCAATATATTGTACCTTCGACAGAATAAGACCTCTTGATCATCAAGAGGTCTTATTTTTTATAAGTACCCCTGCTAAATTAATTCAAGTCCTTACACTTTCTATGTTCCGATAGATTATAATAGATTATTTACAGCATAATTAATAATAATGGGACATTACCCCTGTGTCGCAGCAAACACATTCATACCAAACCCCAACGGGGCGTAATCAGATATATTTCATTTGCTTGCGCCCTTTCAGGCCCCTTCAGGGCTTAA
>JAISDP010000305.1 GCA_031264715.1 Bacteroidales bacterium | reverse complement strand
GGCATGTCAGTCCTGCCTTACAGGCAGCTATCCGTACATAGCCTTTCCCGGAGGTCAATGACCTCCGGTTATGAAAATGATGACTTTTCAAGTCATTCATGCAAACTGATACCGCGTATCTCTCCTTTTTACCCATACAATTCGTTATAGAGCCCTTTTTTTATTTACCCACACAAAACATTATAGAGCCCCATTTTTTGAATAACTTCATCATCACGGCTTCACTGCGGGAAAAACATATCACGGTCGGTAATGCCGCATTTCTGCATCATTTCGATACAATATTCGAGTTTACCAATATCCGAATTTGCATTGTTGGTGCCGAATGTAAAACGTATGCCGGCTTCCTTGGCTGCACGTATGATCTTTTCGTGAGGGATACAATACCTGGCGTTGATTTCCAGTGCGATCTTTTTCGTTACCAGGGCTTCAATCACTTTGTTGATACGTGCATCCGTCCAAAGGCTGTCGTAATCGGGCATCATCTGCTCGGGAAGGAAGGTCGGGTTGACATAAATACTGATCGGCTCTTCCTTCAATACTTTTACAGTACGGTCGACGATCATATCCATATACTGTTCGCGGTCAATGTCGATCCATACCTCGTCGGGCATCCACAGGCGCGTGCGACGTCCCTTGTGGTCGGTAAAGGTCATGGCGTCCGTAAATACGTAATCAAACTTCTCGCGGGCTTCTGCCGAGAAAGTGGTTGGCCATTCGCGGCCTTCGCCTTGCATAGCGTTGAAACACGACATGTTTTGGGTCGTATCGAGGTACGCATCAATGTCGGCGTCGGAAGTAACCGGGAACCCGATACCGCAGTTAGGTGCAACGCCATAGAAAATTCCTGTCTTGCGCGAGTGAGCCATCGCCTGTTCCCGGTTCCAGCCTTTCAGGTGAACATGGTAATCAATCACCGGGAAATTGACTTGTTGCAGGCGTATGATCTCGTCCTTCTGTTCATCCACGGCATCTGTACGTTCGGGCTGTTCGTTATCAGGCAAGGGCCGCAAGTGTATGCTGCTGATATTCACCGGCGTGTCGGTATAACTGCTAAGAGCAAACGTCCCCCGTGCAATCCGCATTCCTTTGTTCTCTTCAGTACGGTAAGGCTCATCGGGCTCCACATAATCCACCACCAATATGTTGTTTATCTTGATGGTAATGTGTTTTTCCACCACTTTCACATATAATGTAAACCATTCGCCATCGGCTGCCATGCTTTGATAAATGTTGCGAACACAGCTAAGACTTCCCGTCTTGCGGCGTTCTTCACCGGTTGGCGTATTGTTGATAAGCACCTGGTAACCCGATGCGTCACCCGAATGAATCCACAAAGCGGCAACAGCATTTGGTTCGGTCTTAATATCGGCAAGCAATTCGAAGTTCTTGAACCTGGCTTCGTGTATCCTGCCCGAATAGTAGAGTGTACTTCGCCCGGTTAACTGCAAAGTATCGCCCGAGTAGTTGAAATCTTTCCTGTTACCGTCCGTTTTCCAGCCGCTTAATGATTTGCCGGGCTTGATCGAAACCCATTGGCCTGTATAATCTTTTTTACATGCTACCATCGCAGGTATGATAGCGATCATTAACAGATATTTGATTGTTTTCATACGATTATGATATTTGAAAAACCTCTTCATTCTTCATTTTTAACATCTTCCAATACCTTGAGCAACAGATCCGAGAATTGTTTTACACTTGGGATGTGAAGCTGCTCGCTGGGCGAATGTGCATTTTTGATGGTTGGTCCGAACGAAATCATATCCAGCCGGGGGTACTTTTCGAGGAACAGTCCGAGCTCCAGACCTGCATGTATGGCCTTCACAACGGGTTTTCGCCCAAATAGCTCCCAGTATGCAACTTTGGTAGTTTCCAGAATGGGTGATTCCGGGTTGGGAGTCCGTCCCGGGTAACCGTCCGAGCTGATCACTTCGGCTTCCATCATGGCGAAAATCCTGCGGACACGCTTGTTGATGCTCATCTTGGCTTCCTCGCGATCACTCCGTTGGCTTGTAGTGATGGCTATCTTCTTTTTGCCGACAAATTTTACCGAGGCTATGTTGGTGGAAGTGCTCACTAATCCGGGCATTGTTTCGCTCATCGAAATTACGCCTGATGGACACAGGGCCAGGGAATTGAGTAAGCACGACTGGTTGACGATGTCCATGATATGTGTGGGCATGTCGCACGGTTCAATAGTGAAACGGAATCCCGGCGATGTTGAAATCAGGGCTTCTTTCCACAATTGCGATTCGCTGGCACAGTATTGCTCGAAATCGGTCCGGTAATGATTATCCACGACGATGATGGCAGTTGCCTCGCGGGGAATGGCATTGCGGAGATTGCCGCCCTCGAACCGGTAGATGGATATCCCGAACAGGCTCGAACTGTCCAGTAACAAGTGGTTGAGTATTTTGATGGCATTACCGCGCCGTTTGTTGATGTCGTCACCCGAATGTCCTCCGGTCATCCCGCTGATAGCCAACTTGTAAGCAATGGAGTTGGGCGGGATTTCATTATGCTCGTATTTGAAAGTTGCCACTGTATCAATTCCCCCGGCACAACCAATGAACAACTCTCCTTCGTCTTCCGAATCGAGGTTAATCAGTATCTTTCCGGTAAGAAAACCGGCTTGCAGGGCCTTAGCGCCTGTCAGCCCCGTTTCTTCATCTACGGTAAAGAGAGCTTCAATCGGCCCGTGTGCAATGTCCGGATCGGCTAATACAGCCAGCATCGCCGCCACGCCGATACCATCATCGGCGCCCAGGGTAGTACCGCGGGCTTTCATCCAATCGCCATCAATATAATGATCGATCGGGTCGGTGTTAAAATTGTGACGTACGCTGCTATCCTTCTCACAAACCATATCCACATGACTTTGCAGGATCACGGTCGGTTTGTGTTCCTTGCCCGGTGTGGCGGGTTTACTGATCAGTATGTTGCCTGCCTTATCCTGCTTACATGCCAGCCGTTGATCATCGGCAAATTGCCGGATGTATGCACAGATTTTCTCTTCCTTTTTTGATGGCCGCGGTATACGGCAGATTTCCTCAAAGTATTGCCAGATTTGGGGTGTAATGTCTTTCAATGTCATTTTCCAGATTCTATTTTGCATTCGTAAAGCGCCGGTACATGCCGCAAATATCGTAAGAACAACGATTCCCCACACGGCGACTTTAATCAGAGTGATGTCGCTCATAAGGCGATGGTTTGCGGGTAAATCCTGCGGATAATTACCACAGGATTTACTGTCTTCGGTTTATACTTTCATTTTTTTAATAAGTGATTCCAATACATCATACGTTTTTTGCGACACCGGCACCAAAGGCAACCGGAGCACATTTTGCGACAATCCCAGGATATTGAGCGCCGCTTTGATTCCCGAAGGATTACCTTCTGCAAACAGTGTTTCGAACAGGTCGCACATCGCGTATTGAGCTGCCTGTGCCGCCGTATAATTGTTGGCGGATGATTCGCGGATGATGGTCGATATTTCCCGGGGGAAAGCATTCGCAACTACCGATATAACACCCTGTCCGCCCAATGCCACCAATGGAAGCGAGAGAGCATCGTCACCCGAAATCACCGAAAAATTATCCGGCCGTCCCTTCATGATCTGCGTCATTTGCATCAACATACCTGACGCTTCCTTAACAGCCACAATATTATCCACTTCGTGCGCCAGCGTGAGCGTTGTTTCGGCCGTCATATTAACGCCTGTGCGCCCCGGTACATTATAGAGAATCACCGGTACGGGGCTTATGGCGGCAATAGCTTTGTAATGCCCGATCAAACCCGCTTGTGCAGGCCTGTTATAATATGGGGTCACCGATAACAATCCGGATATACCGTCGAAATTGGTATGTTTGACTGCGTCGACCATCTTTGCCGTATCGTTGCCGCCAACGCCGATCACTACCTGTACGCGACCCGCAGTTGTGTCGACCACACAACGGGCTACATCTGCTTTTTCGTTGGCGTTCAAAGTTATCGATTCGCCGGTGGTGCCCAGCACAACGATATAGTCTACCTGCCCGTTGATACAATGGTTGACGATCCGGCGTAAAGCTTCAAAATCTACTGTCCCGTCATTTTTGAAAGGTGTAACTATGGCCACACCAGTCCCTGTAAATAGCATATATTTAATTTATAACGTTTTATCTTCTTTTGCTTATTGAGAATGTCTTAGATTCGACAGGTACACTTCAAGATTTTTCAGGAAATACTCAATGGTTCGGCTCTTTTCAATATCGATCGTCAGGTCGTAATATGATTCGCCTTCGCGCACGATTCCCACCTTGCACTTTGCCACCGACAGTTGCGACATGTGTTCCACCGGAAAATAATTGGCAATGTTGCAATTAATGAGCATATCGAACGGTTCATTGATGAATTTGTCGACAATCGGTCCTTTAGGCATATAAAAGAAATTTAAATCCTGTCGCGTAATGAAGTCCATTCCCTTCCAATAAAGAAAGTTATCAGGGATTTTTTTCCCGTCGAAATAGCCAAACACCGAATATTTAATGCCTTTTTGCGAAAGATAATGCAAAAAGTTTTTCAAATGCCCGGTACTTATTTCGTCTTGGGGCGAACACAATACACCGATGTATTTCGCCGAAGCAAAATCGAACAGCATTTTTTGCCTCTTCACTCTTGCACTTTTCTTGCGAAGAAGCATGCCGGCTATTTTTAGTTTTAAACTTTCGAAAATCACGTGTATTCTGAGCATCAATAAAATTAATGGTTGGCAAAATTACTGTTTTTTTTGTAATATTTTATCCAATCACATCAAATTGTCATTTTATCCCCAGCCCCGGCATTTTAAAATTCCGGGAGGAAACTTGATTCAAAAAGGAATTAGGGCGCCAGGATACATCCGGTATATTCCAGAACAATACCGGTTAACTTATTTTTTGAGGCGCTATGAAAAATAACCGAAAATGCGATACAAAACAAAATCCGGTGGTGTTTTCAAATATTTACAATCGCCCGTAATTTATTTGAATTTCTTCATCTGTTTGATCAACATTTTGGCAATTGCAGCATTTCCCTTGTCCGATGGGTGTAAGCCGTCATAGGTCATATCGACAGCCTCTACCGGGTACGGATAAATATCATTGGCCGGATCGAAAGGAATGTTGATGAAATCAGGATATTTGTAATCGTGGTAGGCCCCGGTTGAAGGATCTTTCAACCGCTTAAACTTTACCATGTTCCATTGGTTTATCCCGCTTTGGTGATACAGGTCAACAACAACGAGCCCTTCGTGCTTGCCGATGTCCTTGATGACATTGGCAACCGCTTCGAGGCTTTGACCGTTCTTCTCGCGATATGATCCGTAAGCATTATTTGAATAGTTACCCACGTATATAAAATCACCACGCTGCAAAGGCGTTATCAGGATGATTTTTGCCCGGCTGTTCAGTCGTTTCAGTTTATCGACGATGATGCGTAAAGCCCCACAAACAGTTTTGCTGCCCGTAACCTCGATATAATCATCTATAGCGCCGACAGGACGTCCCTGCCACCAATCATTGGTACCCAGAAAAATCGTATATACATCCGCCTTGGGTATTCCTAATTCCTCTACTTTATCGGCAATGCCGCCCGAAGTCCAACCGTTATATCCTTTATTGATATATTTGATATGAGGCAATTTTTCTGTAACCCGTGTCATATAGCCTCTCTCCACGCGATTGCCGGTTTCATCCGGATGATCGTTCAGGTAAGTAATGGAATC
>JAISDP010000093.1 GCA_031264715.1 Bacteroidales bacterium | reverse complement strand
ATTGATATTGTTTCCCGAATGGGAAATATATTCTACCGCTATGTCTTCTACCGATATGTCATCCCTGACGGGATTTCCGCTACGGGAAAAAACAGGCGGTGCACGTTTTTCTACCGATTTGCCATCCCTGACGGGATTTCGCCGAATGATGGAACGTTGCCCGTTAGGGCATTCATATCAATAGAATCAAGGCGGAAAACACCAACGAAATCTCCGTAGGAGATTCATCATGTGAAACCCCATACGGGGTTTTGGTTCGGGCGCCCGGAGCACATTTTTCTATTGATATGGTTTCCCTGACGGGAAATATATTCGATGTCCCGGATTACAAATCCGGTAATGTTCCGAGCGGCAATACAATTACCGCTCAACGGAGGCGGTGAGATCGCTTTCGCTAAGTTGCCGCTCAACGGCGGCGGTGCACGTTTTTCTACCGATCTGCCATCCCTGACGGGATTTCGCCGAATGATGGAAGGGCATCCATAGCAATAGAAATTGATGCGGAAAACATCCACCAATCTCCGTAGGAGATTCATGATGTGAAACCCCATACGGGGTTTTGGCCCGGCGGCGACGGTTGTTTTTCTATTGATATGGTTTCCCTGACGGGAAATATATTCGATGTCCCGGATTACAAATCCGGTAATGTTCCGAGCGGCAATACAATTGCCGCTCAACGGAGGCGAACACCAAATTTGGACCTTTGAGACCCAAGTTAGGACCTTTGAGACCCAAGTTTGGACCTCTGAGACCCAAGTTTGGACCTTTGAAACCCAAATTAGGACCTCTGAGACCCAAGTTTGGACCTTTGAGACCCAATTTAGGACCTTTGAGACCCAATTTTGGACCTCTGAGACCCAAATTAGGACCTCTGAGACCCAAGTTTGGACCTTCGAGACCCAAGTTTGGACCTTTGAGACCCAATTTTGGATCTTCGAGACCCAAATTAGGACCTCTGAGACCCAATTTTGGTTCTTTGAATACCAATTTTGGCGTTCTTTATCGATATTCATTGTGTTATCAACATTCAATAATCAACATTCAATATCATATTATTGATTGATGCTTCCACTGTAATATGATTCACTCCAATCGGCGATCCCTGTCACCGGCTTGTATGGAGCGGCGACTGTTTCCCAGTCGGATGTTCCGCAGGCTTGATAGAGATACCAGATCGGTTTTTTCCCGTAAGGATCGCCGGCGTCATTGCCGTACTTTCTCAGTCCGAGTTTCAATCCTCCTTCTTCATGCGCATCTGCCCAGAGGTGATACTGAAACGCCGTAACGTTTCTGAGGCGTTCCACTTTTGCCCATACGTATGCCATGCCGGCGGCCTGCTCTTTCAAATGCTGTTCGCTGTAATCGGGCGAGTTTAATCCCTGTTCCGTAAACTGAATTTCGCGCGGAACGGTTCCCTTATAGCGTACGCTCGCCTGCTCGACCCATGCATCCAGCACTTCCAGGTTTTTGAAGGTCAGGAAAGGCGTGCTGAAAGAATAGTATGCCCGGTTATCCTGCCATGTTCGCGGGTTGTTGATGTCCTGCGCGTAGGGATGGAAAGCGACGCCCCACTCAAAATCCCCTTCCTGCCGGCCGAATTTGACCAGCAAGTCCAGCATATCCTTGCCGCGGTAACTTCTCGGATCCGGATCGTCCGGGTTGTTCCAGCCATGATCCAGCGATATGAGCGCTTTAGCATTCGGATCGTACAGCCTTGCCAGTGTCTGTACCGTCCGCATGGATTTCTGGTAAAGGTTCATGTAGGTTTCCACGGTTTTTCTTCCCGCGTTGGTCCAGTAGAATCCGGCCTGTATTTCATTGTGTACGATCCAGTGGTGTATCCTTCCCGGGTCGTCTTTGCCGTAGCGTTCGGCAAGGAAAGCGATGGTTGCGGCGTATGCTTCCGCGCCTTCGCGGGCAGTAAAATTGGGCATGGAGAAGGCCGCGCTCATTTCCGTTTCCGGATGGGCTGCCTGCGCCAGCCATGAGTTTTTGCTTCCTTGCCGGTTGACCGGAATCAGCAGGATGGCCGACACCATCCATCCTTTTTCACGCGCAATGCGGACATCCCTGTCGATGCCGTCCACGTGGCTGCCTGCTCCCACAGCGGCATACCATGTTTTTCCGGCGTAGTTCCAGGGCGTCCGTCCCTGTCCGGGGTCCCTGTAAAGGACAGCGTCCAGGATGATATTGAAGGTAACGGAGGCAATGCCCAGTTCGTCCATGTCCGGATGATCCATCGGACATCCGCCGATACCCTTGAGCGATGCGGGTATTTTTTTGGGCAAGTCCGCACGCGGAGTAATTTCGTCCGCATAATGCACTGCCGAAAGCAGTTCGTAACGGGTTTGCCCGCCGGAAGTATTTTGCCGTGCAATAGCCCATCCCGACAGCAAGCGGTCGTGTCCGTCTTCGGCGGTTCTCCCGAAAGAGAAGTTCACCGACGGGGAATTTAACGGTGTGAACGACGCCGGCGCATCAAGGTCGGTAGCGTCTTTCCACATCGGTATCTCGGCAAGTCCCGTATTGCTCAGGTCGGAACCGGCGTATTCGCCCTGTATGGCAATTTGTCCCGCAGCAAACGACATCCGGACGGAGGTGATGGAAGAGGTAAAGCTTTTATTTAAATAGCTTTGAAGCCGCGCAGATAATTCTTCATCCTGCCGGATCCGGTCTTCGCGATGCGCAGCCTCTTCCTTTTCCCGGTCGGTAGGTTCGCGCAGGATAAAGTTGCGCAGCCGGACGGTCTTTCCGGCGGTATTGCCGAAACGAATCCGTATGGAAGTAAAAGGTTCGGCGGGCGGCTCCAGCGTGGCGGATATGTCGTAGGCATTTACCGTCCATCCTTCCGTGCGAGGCAGCGTGTAAGTCTCGATGATATGGCTGCTGTTCAGCGGGGCGCCTACATAAAAGAGCAGGGGAAGCGTTTCCGCTGTATTGAAACTTTCAAAACTCAGGATGTAATGCGTCTTGATATTGACAGGTATATCCGCATCCACAAAGAGATAGGGATCGTTGGCGGTGGTGCTTACTTCCCATTCGTACCTGTCGTATGTCAGCGTCATGTGGTTATAATCCTTTTGACGGGGCGTAAGAACGATGTCTTTTGCCGACGGCGGGACGACAACAGGCGGCAGCGGAACTTCCGGCGTTTCCTTTTTCCTGTTGCAATCGCTCAATGAGAGCATGACGGTAAGAATAACGATCAATGTTTTCATGTTCATGATATGACGGAATAAAAGTAGAAAAAATCCGGTTCAAACGGAATATTTTACCGCAAAACGCACCAGCATCCTGCAGGTTCGTTCGAACCGGATCGTTTCATTCATTACGGATGAGTCATTTTGATATTCCTAATGCTGAAATCTTTTGCCGCATTATCCGTACCGACCCGAAGCCGCATCCACTGTAACGGTACGTACGGCCCGTATACAAAGAAGTTGAGGGACTGGAGATCGTAGGTGTGAAGCCTCCAGTCGGAGGATCCCTGTATTTTAAGCCCGACATTGTTTTCGTGCAGTAAATAACCGTTCTCAAACCTTCCGACAAACATGCACAGATCTGCTTCCGCCACATCCAGCCTGCTTTCGAAAGACAGTACGTGATTGGCGCCCCACAACGGCGGAACGCTGAAATCGACGAAGAAGTACGGGTCGTTGCTGTTGTCCGGTATGGCGATATTCCATCCGGCGGCGTCTCCGGAGCCTGTAATGGTGCATTGGTTATTGTCCGTAGCGCGTACGACAGCCGGAACATCCGCCTTTTCCTCGCTGGTAGCCATGCGCGCCGCAAAATTGCGTACCCTGATGCCGGCATTGACGTGGGAGCCGTTTCCGAACCTGAACTTGATATAATTGAACGCAGCGGGAAACGCCTGACTGACGTTATTATTTACATCGGCAGACCCCGGTCTCCTTACCAGCGTCAAGTCGATGGACAGGGTTTGCCACTCGGCGCTGTTCGAGATTTTATAACCCAAATCGTGGTCGATGATGGAATTGGGCCAGCCGTTTGCCTGCAGGAACAGGATCATGGGGATGTCGGCGGGATTGGCTGTAAACTGCGCTTCGAACGACAGGATATAGTGCGTAGCGGTACTGATATCAATGCCCTGCGGTGCATCCAGATAGAAATAAGCGTCGCCGCCGTTGATGTCCAGTTGCCATTCTCCTTCGTCCGGCGTAATGGTCAATTGAGAAGCATTGTGGTCTGTAAGCCGTACCGTCAGGGGAACGGGCGCGGAAGGATCGACGACTGCCACCTCTACCGTTTTTTGATGTTCATCCCCGTTGGCGTTCCGTACCGTCAGGACGACCGAATAAACGCCGGCTGCTGCATACGTGTGATCGGGATTTTGCAAATCGCTCGGGGCCGAGCCGTCGCCGAAATCCCAGCTATGCGATACGGCATTTTCCGAAAAATCGGTAAAGTGGACGGTCAACGGATTAGCCGGATCAATCACGTATTCAAAGTTGGCGACAGGGTTAGCCGGCGCCGGCTGCATCACTGCCACGCTCAGCGTTTTTTTATCGCTCTTCCCTTCGCTGTTGGTTGCCGTCAGGGTTACCGTATAACTGTCGCCGGCGGCATACGTATGTACGGGATTCGTCTCTGCGGAAAGTTCGGAATTGTCGCCGAAATTCCAACTGTAGGATTCGGCATTGGTCGATTCGTTGGTGAAATGAACGGTCAACGGATGCGCCTGTTCCGCCGCGAAAGAAAATCCGGCCACCGGCAAGGGAGCCGCTTCTTTTTCTTCTTCTTTACACGAGAACAGGATACCGGCGCACAATATGCACCATACGACAAGTTTGATTTTGATTTTCATGATTCTTTTGTTTTTATTGGATGATTAAAATTAAAATTTCTAATGATTTCTAATGTTGGATTTTGATATTCCTGATGCTGATATTTCTGGCACGGTCGTCAATGCCGATTCGTATCCGCATCCAGGTCCACGGCGCCGGAGGACCGTAAAACAGCGCCGACGACAGATCGAAGACATTGTTGACCCATTCGGTGGAAGCGGGGATTTTAAATCCTGCATTTTGTTCGCTCAGATAAAAACCTCCCGCAAAACCTCCGATGTACATGCACAAATCGGCTTCTTCGGTGTTTTTGCTTTCAAAAGCCAGCACGTGGTTGGCTCCGAACAGTACGGGAGAGGCGGCGTCAATAAAGAAATACGGATCGACGTCTGCGTCCGTTGCAATATTCCAACCGCCGGATTCGTCGGGCACGACGGTACAGCGCTCGTTGCCTTCCCCGCGGATACTTGCCGTTACAACGGCTTTTTCTGCTTCGGAAGGCGTGCGCACAACTATGTTGCGGATCGCTATTTTCCGTACGGCATCGGCTTCGCTTTTACCGAACTTGCACCTGAAGGTATTGAAAGGATCCGGCGTTTCCCTTGCACCGGTCAAATCTACCGATATGCGCGTCCACTCGCTGCTTGCCACCTGATATCCCAAATCGTGGTCAATACAATAATCGGGATAAACAGGGGCTTGCAGGAAGACAATAAAGCTGGGACGCCCCGGTAAATTATCGGCCATCACTTTTGCCTCGAACGACAGGATATAGTGCGTACTGAAATCAATATCCCTTGCCGCATCCAGCCAAAAATACGGATCGTTACCGTTCATTTCCATTTCCCACCCGTCAGCCGTTGGGATGACGGTCAACTGGGCGGCATTATGATCGCTCATCCTTACCGTTACGGGGATATCCGCACTGGGGTCTATGGGTTGCGTTACTTCCACCTGCTGCGTTTTGATATCGGATACGCCCTCGCTGTTTTTGGCAATCAGGGTAACCTGATACCTGCCACCGTAAAGATACGTATGGACGGGGTCTTTTTCCGTCGAATAAGCGGAATTGTCGCCGAAATCCCAACTATACGACACTGCATTTTGAGACGTGTTGGTAAAATGTATTTCCAACAGGTTCTCTTCATTCCGCTCGCAGGTAAAACCCGCAACCGGAGCCGGCACGTTTTCCTTGTCCTGCTTGCCGCAGGAAAACAGGATTAGAAAGCACCATACATAACTAAATTTACTGAAGTTTTTCATATTACACTGTTTAAATTATTTACGATTCACTATTTTGACGGCCATCCGGGGTTTTGTACCAGCCTTGCATTTTTGTCCATAGCCGATTGGGAAATCGGCCACAAATACATTTTATCGTCCCAGTGGCGTTCCAGAAACACTTTTTTCCCGGGATTGGCGTAAAATTCGGAAAGGCTTCTCCCGTCGGTATTCATTCCGGTAATGGGTTGATCGTCGTAAAGTTCCTTTCCGATGAGCCAGCGGCGCATATCTTTGTAACGGATGCCTTCCATCGCAAGTTCCACTCTGCGTTCACGCCGTATGGCGGTTTTCATTGCATCGTAATTTGCCGGAACAGCTATTTCACCGGCGCTGTTCCCGTACAAAGGAATACCCGCCCTCTTGCGGATGCGGTTCAGGTAATCAATGACGGTCGATCGATGGGTGTCATAACTTATTTCATTCAGTATTTCGGCATAATTCAGGTAAAATTCGGCAAGCCTCATGGCAATCCCCGGCCGGTAAGGGTAGGTATTTGTCCTCGGCGCATCTTCCGGATGTACGTTCTTGCGATTCAGGTAGCCTGTGGGCGGATAGTCCCATCCGCTGTTTTTCCCATCCCGTCCGCCGTCGAAAAATTCCGTTACAGCGCCATAGGTGGGTATATACAGTCCGTTGTATGTTACGGTAATATAGAATCTCGGCTCCCTGTTGACATACATGTTGAACGTGCCTGCCGGGGTAATCAACCCTTTGGTTCTTGCCGGGGTACTCAGGTCGTAGGCCGTATGCGGGTAGGATATGGGGGCGGCGCTGTATCCGCCGGATTGATATTCGGGATCGACGCCTATGGGTAATCCGTTTTTGGTAAAAAAAGCGTCCACCAGTTGCTGCGTGATGCTATAACCGTCATTGCCGCCATTGCTGTTACCTTTGGGGGAACTGTGGCTTGCACGGTTCACATATCCGCTATTCGGCACTGCAAAAATGATTTCCCTGTTTTGCTCGCCCCCTTTCAGGAAAATATTCTGAAAGGACAGGAACGGATCTATTTCGCCGTCGGTGAATCTTTCCACGTAAAGTTCATATCTTCCCAATGCCAGCAATTCTTCGGTTGCTTCCCTGGCTTTTTCCCATTTTTTCGGGTCTTTGGCGGCGGGGAACAGGCGAACGCCATCTTCATTGGACAGGCCTGCCAGCAGCGGATTGCCGTTGAACAGCGGGCTTGCGGCAAACAGCCACACCCTGGCCCTGCATGCCAGCGCCATTCCCTTAGTAGGCCTTCCGTAGCGGGTTGCTTCGTCATTGAAGGATTCGGGCAATTGACCGGCAAGGTCGGTAAATTCCCTGTCCAACCACGCAACGATGTCCTCAAAGGGGGTTCTGGGCAATGTTACCTCCTCCAAAGCGGCTTCCGACTCAAACAGATGGTCGATCAGCGGAAACGACCCGTACAGTTCCAGCATGTAGGAATAAAAATACGCCACAAGGAAACGGGCTTCCAGTTTCATCATGTCCACATCTTCCTGCGACAGATACTGGCTTGGGAGCGCCTTTGCCCGGTTCATAAAGACGTAGGCTGCACGTACCGCGCGGTACGCGCCTGTCCAGTAGTCGTTGAACAAGTAGGTGGAGGGCGACCAGTTTCCCTTTTGCGCGTCCATAGGCCACCAGTTGAACTGTCGCCAGTCTTCCGGTATCTGCATGTCGTCGGCAAGGATGTCGTACCCGTAATCATGCGGTTCCACCCATGTAGGATCCACAATATGGGCGTAAATGCCGGCAAGCCATTCCTGCACCCTGGGTTCGCTGTCGAAAATCATTTCCAGCGTAATGATGTCGTCGGGATGAGCATCCAGATAATCGTCACAGGATGTATTCGTTACAAGGACGCCAGCCAGTAACATTCCCGTAATAAAACAGATTGATTTCATGTTAATTATCATTAAAAATATTAAAATTTAATTTCACATCCTAACGCCATGTACCTGGTCATAGGATATTTTCGATATCCGTCTCCACCCAATTCGGGGTCCCACAGTTTAAACGGCGACCACACGAACAGGTTGGAGCCTCTGAAAAATACGCGGACGCTTTTAAATACGGACGCTTCGTTTTTAAACGGGGTGTACCCGAATTCCAGGTTTTTCAGCCGGATGAATTTTGCGTCTTTTTGCCACCATGTGGAAGGACGGTTGTTAATCCCGGCGTTGGTGGTACTCAAACGCGGCCAGAAGACATCCTGCTCCGGATGATCCTCCGTCCAGCGATCATCCACATTGGAAAGGATGTTGCCGAAAGCGCGCCCGCCGCTGCCCGGGATAAAATAATTATTGGTTCCCGACACTTCCATCACTAAAGAGGTTTTGCCCGCTCCCTGGAACATGACTCCCAGATCAAATTTTTTGTACTGCACGGTGACGCCGAATCCGTAAATAACAGCCGGCAGGGTGGGGTTGCCTACCAGCATTTCATCCTCGGCGGTGACGCTTCCATCGGTGTTGAGGTCTTTGTATAAAATATCGCCGGGGAATACCCGCAGCCCCAATTGAGAAGGGATTCCCGGCTTGAGTTCTCCCCTGACGGGGTCTGTGAAGTCGTCGACGGTCAGCAGCCGTTCCGCTACCATCAGCATGGATGTGTTCAGCGCTTTACCCGTGCGTGAACGGTTTGTTCCGAGAATGTCTTCCGGTTCGTCGTCGTTGATGACTTTATTGGTCGTCCATGTAAAAGTTCCCATAAAAGAGATGGCAAAGTCTTTCCCGAATGACCGGAAATAGTCCATGCTCGCCTCTACCCCTTTATTGTTGAGTTCGCCTATGTTCGACCACGGCATGGTGGCATATCCGGCAAGTTCCGTAATGGTTTTCCGCTGCATGAAAATGTTGGTGCGCCTGTCCGAAAAAACGTCCACCGTCAGGTTCAGCACATTCCGAAAGGTCATTTCCACGCCTAAATCGCTTTTCGTGGCAATTTCCCACGACAGGTTGTCCACCGCGGCATCTCCTTCCCTGAATCCTCCGTAATTTCTGCCGGCGGTATAACCGAAAGCGTAACCGTCGGCAGTATTGATCGTAGCCACATAAGCAAAACGGCGCCCTCCGATATTGTCATTTCCTACTTTACCCCACGACCCCCTGATTTTCAAATTGGAAACGAATCCCCTGATGTTTTCCATGAAGTCTTCATTACTGGGTACCCATCCCAGGGCAAAAGAGGGGAAAAACCCATACCGGTAGTCGGAGGCGAAGTTTTCGGAACCGTTATACCCGAAATTGGCTTCGGCAAAATATTTGAACCTGTAATTATAGGTCAATCGTCCTGCCAGCCCTTGATGCCTGTAGGGAAAGGCGGAAACGGGATTGCTGGCGTCGGCGTCGATATAGCTGTCCCTGTTGAAGAGCAGCATGGCGCCGATTGCATGATGGTTGAAATTTCGTTCGTAATTGACCGGCAGTTCAAAATATA
The DNA here is from genome assembly GCA_031264715.1 of Bacteroidales bacterium. Classification (GTDB taxonomy): domain Bacteria; phylum Bacteroidota; class Bacteroidia; order Bacteroidales; family UBA4181; genus JAIRLS01. The sequence goes on along the minus strand of JAISDP010000093.1, from coordinate 15,968 downwards.
TCCGGCGGTTGCCTCCTGCGCCCTTGTTAAAATTCAGAAATTCATCGCCTTTGTTGGTATTGGTCAGGAGCAGCTTCCCATCCGCATCCCGTCCTTGCGCTATCCATGTTTCCGGAAATTTATACCTCTGCACGTTATGATAACTGTAGGCATCAAATGAAAAGGAGGCTTTTACCTGCAATCCCTGCAGGAGCGGCCATAGTTTCCCTGCATCCTGAGTGACCGTCACCAAACTTTGCACGCCGTTATTGTCCTGTCGCTGGTAACCGGTTTGCGTAGCCCACAGCCACGGGTTGATGGTGTTTTGCGCCTGAGCGAGTTCGCCTGTGGAATACCTTACGGGAAAAAGTACCGGAGGGGTTTGCATGGCCCTGGCAACGATCCCCGAACCATCGGCTCCTCCGGGCGTATTCCGGTCGGTAACAAAGCCGCCTATGCTGAAACTCAGCTCTGTGGATGGCGTCAGACTCATATCCACATTGCTCCTTACGGTGTATCTCCGGTATTTATATTTGCCGTCCCACGAAACATCCGGATCGTACACCGTCATGCCGGTTTCATGATACACGCCGGCAATAAACCGGTAGCGCAACCGTTCCGATCCGCCGGACACATCTACCGTTACCTTCTGGTTGGAAGCGGATTTTTTCATCACCTCATCCACCCAGTTTACATTCGGGTAGAGTTCCGGATCAGCCTGTGTCCGGGTATATTCTATTTCGGTAGGGGAAAAAGGCCCCCGTACAGCGCCTGAGAGAACAGACGCTTCGTTGAGGATTTCCATGTATTTGGGACCATCAACAAATTCGGGCATTCTGGTAGGCGTGGTGACCCCATAATCGGCCTTTACCGATATCCGAGGCTTGCCTGCCGTACCCCGCTTGGTTTTGACCAGTATGGCTCCGTTTGCCCCGCGAACGCCGTATATGGCTGTAGCCGCGGCATCCTTCAATACCGAAAACGATTCTATCTCTTCGGGGGAAATATTGTCCATGTTGCGTTCGATGCCATCCACCAGCACCAGGGGCGTTCTTGAACCTCCGCTGAAAGTACTCATCCCGCGGATATAAAATTCGGACTGGTCATCTCCAAGTTCGCCATTCCGCTGTACGGCAATGATACCGGGTATCAATCCCGCCATCGAATTGGACAGGGCGCGCGACTGGTTGCTTTGCAGCTTTGCCGGCTTCACCGAGGCGATAGCGCCTATCACGCTTTCTTTCCTTTGCGCGCCATACCCTACAATGACCACTTCTCCCAAATCCGTACTCGTTTCGTTCAGCAGGACGGCAAAAATACGCCGATTGCCAATGACGGTTCTTTCCGTCTGAAAACCGACAAAACTGAACTCCAATACGCATGTGTCGCCGGGGGCAACAATGGTAAATTCCCCGTTTGTATCGGTAACAGTACCGTTGCCGGTGTTGATCACTACTACGTTGACACCGGGCAACAATTCGCCTTTGCCGTCCGATACCGTTCCGGTAACCGTAATGCCCTGTTGTGCGATGGCTTCGAACGGACGTCGTTCAATGTCAACTTGACCGGCAGACAACGTAAAGATATACATGGGAAACAGGCAAATCCCCATGTACTTGAAAAACCGGCGTTTTGTACTTGCTTTCATTAATTAAGAATTAAAAATTAAGAATTAAGAATTGTCCTTTGTCCTTTTATAAATAAGGTTGACAGGAAATTAGTATTATCAACGTTATGTTCATAAAAGCCAATCTTCCCGCTCAATCCGTGGGTTACTACATTTTCTTTCTGCTTTGCCATAATTCTAAAGTTTTAAAAATGAATATAATATGAGACGTATAAAAATAAAAAGCCGCTATATCGTATGATACGATACAGCGGCTGTATAATAGATTTGAAAAATATTTGCTAGACTTCGCGCGCGCGCATAATATATGTAATGTAAGTCTCTCTCTCTCTCTCTCTCTCTCTCTCTCTCTCTGCAAATAGCGTGCCATTCGGTGATTTACCGAACGTTACACCAGACATTGCCTGTAAGAAATTTTCCCGAGATTTCGACATGATCAAGGATGTTTTTAGAATACTTTTTACATTAAAAATCGGGACAAATATAAATGGTTTTTGAACAAAAACAAAACATATTTGTTATATAGAGATTTTTCTTTAGGAGATTGATCCTGACAGCGCTGGGGAGTACAGCTATTTAGTCTGATACATAAACGAGTACATCATCCAAACCGTGGCGGTAGGTATAGTAGGTTCCGTTGGTGGTACCGTCTTCAGTCGAAATACCTACTTTTTTCCCTGCAATGAACCGGATTTGGGTTTCCGCCGTTGCACCGGTAATGGTAAAAGTCCGGGTGGCTGCGGGATCCATTTGCCACAACCAGCCGGCGCCGTGTAAACGGCGGTTGTCGTCCGGGTAATTATCCAAATCAAACATGGTCTGGCTTGCCGTACCCGGGCCGATAATCTCAATGTTCAACTCGTTGGGTACATCGGCATGACCTTTTGAAGATCCATCAATAGAATGAATCGGGTCTAAAATTCCCGCACTGGATGCGCTTCCGGCGGATGTGTAGCCACAAGCTTTAAAAGAAACCACCACGTCTTGCGTACCTTCTATCGCAGTCAGTGCGGGAGAAATGATATCTCCGTTGTAATTGGTTTTACCGAATTTAACATACCCATTCCGGCTATAAAGCCATGGATAAGGATTTGTACCGGCGTCACGCACGTAAGTGCTTGTCCATCCGTGGGTGGTGCCATAGGCAGTTACCCATGCCTCAAACCTTTTTTCGCTTGTACTGGTAAATATGTCGTCACTTAAGCCTCCTGTCAGGAAGTTGAAATCTTCTTCGAGAATCACAATAACACCGGTTTGGGTAATTTGCAATTGCGAGTTCACCTCCGGGTAAGCGGTCGATGTGAAATACAGCGTTACAGTCCGTTCTTTCAGCGGATTTGCATCAATGGTCAGCGTTAATTCGTCGACTGATTTCGAGACGTTCACCCAGTCCGGATTGTCTTCAACGGAATACTCCCAGTCGGGGATATTGGTATCGACGGTGACGGCGACCACACCGCCTGCTTTGGCGACGGGACGTCCGTCGGACGACGAAGAAACGTCCAGCCGGGGTACAAAGGTGATGCCCTGCGTTACGGAGAATATCCGTTCGATAGCGTATTTCTCCGAGCGAATCGTCAGATGGGCGGTACGCGGCGTTTTACCCGGATTTTCGTCCACTGAGAGCGTGATACCGGCGGGCGTGGTTGCGACATCGAGCCATGCGCTGTCCGCGCTTGCCGTCCAGTCTTCGGCATTGGTAGATATGCCGATGGAGGTAGCGTCGCCGTAGCCGCTCAATTCCGAAACAGCATCAGGCAATACGATCAGGAAAGTATTGGTCTGAATAACGCTCAACATTTTGTTGACTGCCGGATATTTTGCCGAAGATATGGTTACTACGGCTCTGCGGGTGGTATTGTCCGGGTTCGCATCCGCCTTCAGGCTGATTCCTTCGGATGTCGCTTCTCCCGTCAGCCATGCGGCATTTGCCAGGCCGAATGTCCAGTCATCCACGTTCGTTGTGATTTTAATGAGCGCACCTCCGCCGCCATTTTCTACCTGAACCGCTTCAAGCGGATTGATTTCGAGGAAAGGATTTTTTTCTCCATCCCCGCACGATACCAGCGCTGATACGAACAGAACTGCCGCTAAAAAATGTTTTGCTTTCATGTTGATAAAGATTTAAAAATTGAATATTACTGTATTTATTTTGTTCATTATTTTTTTGCCTATTCACTGTTTACTGTTAATTGTTTAGGCCGGGTCATGGTTTCGGTATAGACGTTTCCGAACCGGTCGGTCACCTTGATGTTCAGGGTGGAAACAGCGCTTGACGCCGTTACTTTGAAAAAATGGGTAGAGTTGCCGGAAACGAAATCTGCCGTAGGGTCTGTATTCCGGTTCAACCGTTGACATTCGTAGGAGATGATGTGCAGGGGGTCTTTGACGGATACCCGCGTAACGGGCAGCGTCGTTTCGTTTTCCTTCACCTCTATCCGCCAGTCCCTGTCGTATCCCCATACGTTGATCAGCGCTTCGTTGGCGGTGTTGCCGCCTGCATAACTTCCGGCATAGGTCGGCACCTTTGCCGCATAAGCGGTATTGGCCGAAGGAGCATATTGTGCCGCCGTGATCCGGATTGTATTCAGGTCATACGTCCTGAACTGGTAACTGCGGGGGTAGCCGATGCTTTTGTAATACCATTCCGCGTTTTTCCCGTCCATTTCCCATACGGCATATCCGCCCACCGATCCGTCTTTGCAAATATGGTTGCCGGCATGTCCCGTATTTCCCGTCCACCACCATGTAGCGCAAACTGCGGCGGTGTTGTGCTCCATCAGCGTAGCGGAAGCGTTCACCCGGTAATTGAGGTGAAGATGTCCCGTCAAAACATGCACGCTGGCGAATCCGTCAAAACAGCTGATCAGTTCCTGTCCGTTGTCCAGATGGACGGCGGCGGCATTGTTCACATTGGGCTGGTTGTACAGATGTATGTGCATGGCAACGATCAGCGGTGCGCTTTTGTCCTGCACTTTTGCCAGGTCTTTTTTCAACCATGCGATCTGGTCGGCAGTTACCATATCGTTGTAGTTGCCGTTGCCGATCACGCCCTGCGCGCCTCCCGTGTTGATGTACTGAATATTATCCAGCACCACGTAATGGATTTTTCCCAGATTGAACGAATACCACGTAGGGCCGATGATGTCCCTGAATGGCTGTTCGGCCATCCGGTCGTCGGTGATGTACCGGTTGTTGTCATGGTTGCCCATAGTGTTGAAGAAGACGGTATTTACCCGTTTCATCTGCGTCAGGTACTCCGGCAGGGCGAAATGATTGCTGTACCAGTAGGTATCCCAAGTCATGTCGCCGAGCGTCAGGCCGTACACTTTCACTCCTGCCGCCCTGTAACTGTCGATGACGCCGTTGATATCCGTCAGGCAGTTGTTGAACTGCGCCAGATCGGCGGTGCGGTTGGCCAGATGCCAGTCGGCTATGGCCAGCACTGCGTGCCGGTCGTTGTTTACCTGCGTCAGGGCGAAATCTTTCCGTTCCACTGTGGCGGCGGGCGCCTCAAGTCGCTGGAAGAACTGCGGGATGCCGTTCCTGCTGTCCGTTTCGTAGTTTCCCGGCATAGAAATGAACACGAAACCCGTCTGCTTCTGCGAAGGCAGGTAATATACCCCGTTTGCGTCGGTGACGGCGACCTCGTGTCCGTCGGAGACTACTACGCCTGCTACCGGCTCGCTGCCGCAGCTCACCCATCCTTTGACGGTCATGCCCGGCTGGTCGGCAATAACGCCTTCCTGCTGTACGGTGATTTCAACAGGGTCGAAACCCGACGCAAGAAGTGTGACTTTTGCCGTCCGCTCTTTTATTCCGGTGTTGCGATCAACGGATATGTTGAGGTTATCCGCCGTTTCGTCCGGCAGAATTTCCGTTCGGCACCATTCATGCGAAGAACTTGCCGTAAACTCCACATTGGCGTTCACAGTGATCCTCCGCAATGCGCCGTCGCCCGTAAACAACTGTTCGGTATCGGCGCCGTCTACAAACAGGAAGGCGTCTGTTCCGCGCTGTTTTACATGGATAACCACCGATTCCGTCGCGGCGGAAACAGTCAGCCCGGCGTCGCGTTCCTGCCCCACAACGGGATTAGGCCCTACACGAATCTCTATAACGCTGCTGCTGTTGCCGGACACAATTCTTGCCATACACCAGGAGTGGGATGACGTTACGGCAACATCGGCGTTTGACCTGAAAGAAACCGTTTGTCCCGCCTGTTCCGGCCCGAAAACGACGCTGGTCGTTTCCAGGGTAAGGAAGGGCGCTTCGCTGCTTTGACGGCAGCCTGCCAGTACCAGAAACAGCAGCATGTATGGAAAAAAGCGTCCCATGACGGGTTGTTTTATTCTTTAGATATTTCCAGCTTCAACTCTTCACGCATCTCTACTTCCGGTCCGTTATTGATTTGGTATTTATAATGAATCCGGAAGATTTTGAACGTTTTGTCCCAGTCTGTTTCAATACTGAATTTGTTTGGATACAGGGGATCATCATCTATTTGCGTTACCGTAATATCCTTATACGGCAATATGCGGACGGAGCGGTTGTCCTGTATTTCCACCACGATGGCGCTGCTGGCGAAAAGGCTTTCGGAAGGTTCAAACGGCACATCGCCGACCAGGATGCGCACCCTGTCGGATGTCAAGGGCTGGACTACTTTGGTGAACACGATCGATGAGGTGTTTTTGTATCCGTTCATCCTGTATTCGGTATATCCGGAAGGCAACTGTTCCGCATACAGGTTTTTAATCAATACGCGATACAGCACATTTTGCTTTTTCGGATTTATTTCGTACGCAGAGGCAGCGCCTATGGAAAGCGGAAGAAAATAGGCCGTATCCGGCGACAGGCCGTCCGGATGGAACGTAATTTCCATTTTTCCCGCCCTTTCCCCTTTCGGGATAAGGATGTGGTAATCCTTAATACTGTAATGCGAAGCCGACAGACGTTTGGCATACATGGATTGATCGGCGTCGTACATCGACCAATTGTAATCCAACAGTTTGGCTTCATCCTCTACCAGCGTAATGCGGACGTCCGTCGCTACGGGAGCGGTGCCGCCACAGGATACCGCCACATATCTGATCGCTTCTTCTCCAAGCGATTGGCTGTCTTCAAACTTGTTATAATCGTCGCTGCATACCAGTGCGATGACCTGTTTATACAGCTCTTTTTCATAAATCTTATCATTGTCGCAGGCATTCAGCCCAATCGCCAATAAACTTACCGTTATGAATATTCTGAAGCATTTCATATTTTTCTATTTTTCAGGTTTTAATTATTCCCATCCCGGGTTCTGGTCTAACGAAGGTAAACGCCGGATTTCGGCGCGGGGAATCGGCACAAACATCAATTTGGGATCTACCAGTCGACCGCGGATAGCGCCGCTACCAAGCAATGTCCTTTGATAAAAAGCATCCTTGTTGCTTTCGTCCACATCAGTATTCATGCCTCTGACGGCTTCCCGTTCCGTTGTCTCATAGATACCCCAGCGGCGTACGTCGAAGTAACGCCTGTTTTCGAACATAAATTCCACCATGCGTTCCCGTTCCAGCAGTTTTTGAAATTCGTCGCGGGAAGGCAGGGTGACGATACCGGGCAAGCCTGCGCGATAACGTATCTGGTTGAAGGCTTTTTTGATTTTTTCTTCATCCCGGAAATAGGTGCGTATCTCTCCGTTCACTGCCACCTGATGGGATTCGGTCAGGTTGTTCAGCGCTTCGGCGTAATTCAGCAAAATCTCGGCATAACGGAAAATGGGATATACCTTTTCCATTCTTCTGTTTCCGGAACCTCTGCGGGCATCCATGGAATGAATCCATTTTTTCACTACATAACCCGTGATGGAATAGTTCAGCGGTTCGTTGGTAACGCCTTTCCCGTCGTAGCCATACGCATAATAGTTGGCGATATGATCCTTAAGCCCGCTTCCGTCGGGTTCCGGCGTATCCGTTACGGAACCACATTCCCAGAAGGCCTGATTGAAGCCTACGCTGGCATAGAAGCGCATTTCCCGGTTGGCATACATATTGGAAACGGTAGATCCAAGCCTGTAGCCCGAAAAAGTCACGGTTGTTCCCAGGTATCCCGATTCTTTATAATAACCGTCGCCTGTTGCTTCTTCAATGGTGCGCCCGTCGTCCATTCTGTAAGCGTCCACCATTTTCTGCGTTAGCCCGAAGCGTCCCCATCCGTTCAGCGAAGAAGGGAAAGGGCCTGTCACCCAGGTGTCCTGTACATGTGCCGAGCGACGTGTCCAGATAAATTCGGATACGTTCGGCGCTGCACATTCTCCGCTGAACATTTCGGCATAGGACCGATAATGATCAAGATTGGCCGCTCCGTCGGGGAAATTTTTAGTATTGAAATCGGGATCGGAAGTTACGACAGGCAGTTGATGCGTCTGGTTAGTGGCACCTACCGTGTAAAGCGAATACATCGGCGCTCCCCTGTTCTGCAATTCCATGACCTGTTCGGCCGCGGCGGCAGCCAATGCCCAGCGCCGTTCGCTGTAGGTCTGGGAGATATACAGCGAATCGTCGGTTTTTCTCCGCCAGTTGCCGTAGTATCTGCGGGCAACGTTTCCACCATTGAAGAGGGGGCTGGCATGTATCAGTTTTACGCGGGAAGACAATGCCAGCGCAGCGCCTTTCGACGGACGGCCAAAATCCATAATGCTTACCTCCAACGACATGAAGGAAGCGGCTTTCTCAAATTCGGAACAGATATAGGCTACTGCCGCATCATAAGTAGAGCGCGGGCGGTCATAGTAAGCCAGCGGCTCGTTGTTCTTCACGATTTCGTCGCCCAGCAGAATCGGCGGGCCGAAATTCATCAGCAGGTTATAGTAGGCATAGGCGCGAAAAAAGCGGGTATAGCCTTCTATCTTGCGCTGATCCGCATAGGTCATGTTCGGAACTTCACTCATGCGTGTGAGGATGGTATTGCAGATGCGGATAACATCGTAATAAGTGCCCCAGGTGTTGAGTTCTTTCAAGTCGTCGGGCGTGATGAATCCCATGGCAAAATTGATTCCGTTATATACGATGTTGCCTTCGCGGATATTGATGAATCCCTCATCGGTAGCAAAAGGCCCGGGCGTATTGTTCACCCTGAGGGTAAAGGCTTCGTCGGGAAACATCGACACCATGCCCCACATGTAGGCTTCCACATACCTCGTCTGGGTAAAAGTGGAATCCAGTTTAAATTCATCATCAAAATAATTGTCCACGTCCAGGAAATCTTTACAGGAAGACAACAGGGCAAGCATTATCAACACTGTTGACGGAAGCCAGCCGGACAATAAACAGCGAACGGCCTTCCCATATTTTTTACCGTTGAAAGACATCCGTTTCATTCTATTCGATTTTATTAAATTATACATTGATTCATTTGTGAATATGAGTTTAAAATTCTTTTACAGATTGATATACAACTGGAAAGTATATACTGCCGGAATCGGATATACCCGTCCGTTGTACTGAGCCTGTTCGGGATCGAAGGTTTTCACTTTGTCCCATACATAGATATTGGAACCTATCAGTTGCAGGTCGATGGAAGATATTTTCGCTTTGCGCAGCCAGTCGCCGGAAAGATTATAGCTGACAGTGATTTCCTGCAGGCGGAGGTAACGCGCGTCGCCTTTCCAGAAATCGGACAGTTGCGAGTTATTGATATTTTCTCCGTAGAACAGTCTTGGGAAACGGGCATTGGGATTTTCCGCAAGAGCAGGGTCTATACCGTGAGCGGCGGCATAATCCGACGGTATCCAACGGTTGTGCGGATCGTTGGCCATGGTCAACACATTGCCTGTCGTTCCTCCGAAAAAGGGCACATATCCCATACCGTTGCTATAGGTATATTCGCTTCCGTCAATAGTATGCCTTACCGACTGGCCTGTATGATAGTAGTCTGTTTTGCCCGTTCCCTTGAACAGTACTCCTACCGTCAGTTTCCTGTACCTGAATTCGCCGCCGAAGCCGTACATCAGCACAGGCATGGTGGAACGGGAAAGAGGCACTTTGTCCAGTATGTCGATTTTTCCATCGCCGTTAACGTCCTTGTATTTAATATCTCCGGGCTGTAGCGGCGTACTTCCTGCAACAGCCCTCTGATCCGGGCTGTAGCGGACGTCATCCTCATCTTTAAACAGGCCCAGAGACTGGTAACCGCGGTGCGAGTTATTGGGAAATCCTTCACGGAACAAATACGGATACTCCAAATAGGTCTCTTCCCAGGATTTCACTTCGTTGTCCGAATAGGTAAAATTTCCCCTGACGGTAAAACTCATGTCCTTGCCCAATTCCTGCGTGTAGCTGACATTGCCGTCGGCGCCGGAACTTTCCATTGCCCCGACGTTGCCATACGGCATGTTGGTCAACCCGACGTAATCCGGCACTTGCTGGCGCGGCTGGAAGATGCCGTCACGCTTGTCGCGGAAAATATCTACCACGAAGGATATGCGATTGTCCCAAAATCTGCCTTCAATACCGATGTCGCTCTTCAGCGCCCTTTCCCAGCGCAGGTTGTCGGCGCCCATCCTGGTCACGCGAAGTATTTCAATAGCGCTAAGATTTTCATATACGCGCTGGTAGCTCAATGATGCATTGGTCATATAAGGGAAGCGGCGGTTACCGGCCAAACGGTCGTTGCCTACCGTACCGTAGGAAGCCCTGATTTTGAAGAAATCCACCCAGGGTAACTGATTTTTCACCCATTCATAGCTCGAAGGCACCCACCCCAGCGCTATGGAAGGGAAGAAACCGTACTGGTGTCCCGGCTGGAAGTTTTCCGAACCGGTATAGCCAAAGTTAACGTCCATCATGTAGGTATCCTTGAAACTGTAGGTAAACCGGCTGGAAACGCCCTGGTATCGAACCGGTATGGCGCTCATGTTGCTGGTGGCGTCCCTGGTTTGTTTCTGATCGCTGATATAATAATAGATCAGTCCCGACACGCGGTGATCCTGTGCAAACACATGGTCGTAGTTGATCGTGCTTTCCATGTGGTACTTCCGGAATTGACTGGTCGCTTTGGTGTAGGAGGCAGGCATTGCAGGAACGGTCTGGTACATCACCAGCGATCCGTCGGTTCTCCTTTCCCGCGCCTGATACAGCGCCGGCTGGATGAAGCGTCTTTCGTTAAAATAGTTCTGCACGTCGTATGCGCCCTGTATCCTGAACTTCAAACCATCAAGCAGGAATGACATATCCTGGCTGTAAGCCATGGTTATCTTTCCCTTGTAATTCTGTTCGGAGGCTCTTCCCGTCTGATTGATCAGGACATAAGGCGATGTATCCGCATTTTGGCCTACACCGGGGTATTTTCCGTCGGAATAGCGGACGGGCAGATACAGCGGAGTTAATTGCGACTGAGCCATCCAGATGTAGTCGGTATTGGCTACGCCCGGCAGGTTGCGAATGGACAGGAAGCCATCCGTACCGAAAAACAGCTTGGATGTTTTTGTTAAGTCAATGTCCAGATTGGTGCGGAAACTGTAGGTGCTATACCCCACATTGGAAGCGTAGGCGCTGTTTTTGTCGTAATTGTAGGCGGCAGATTCCTTGCTTCCGCCCAAACTGACGAAATATTTGGCTACACTTCCTCCTCCGTTGGCGCTGAGGTAATAATTCTGTTTGAAGGAATTTTTCCTCAGGATTTCATCCTGCCAGCTGACGTCGGGATACTTGTCGGGATCCAGATGGTCTTCGATAATGGCCAGTTCGATATTTCTGTATAGCGGCGATCCTCCCCGCACTTCATGGGCTTCGTTGGCTAACAGGGCATAATCGTATGAACGGATGTACTCCGGCACCCTGCGCAGATGCGAAAGCGACCAGTTGGCGCGCGCCGTGATTTTCAACTTTCCTTCTTCTCCCCGCTTGGTGGTGATCAGCACTACGCCATTGGCGCCGCGAACGCCGTACACCGCTGTCGCCGAAGCATCTTTCAACACCGAAAAGCTTTCTATGTCGGCGGGATCGATGGAGTTGATGTCGCCTTCCAGCCCGTCAATCAGCACCAGCGCTCCGCTACTTGCGCCGAAAGTACCGATGCCGCGCACCCAGAATTCGGAAATGTTCTGTCCGGGTTCGCCGCTGGTCTGCATGGAGAACACGCCTGCCACCTTTCCGCCCAACAGATTGGCTACAGAAGCTACCGGCACCTGTAACTCTTTCACGTCAACGGTACTGACGGCAGCTACCGAGGATATTTTCCGCTGGGTGGTTCCGAAAGCGGATATCACGACTTCTTCCAGTTCCTGAGCCGATTCGCTGAACCGAATCTCAAGATTCTTTTTTTCTTCTATCACGAGATACTCCACATTGTTGTATCCCACAAAGGAAACGACGATTTTATCCCCCCGTTCCGCCTTAATGCTGAATTTACCGTTGACGTCGGTAGAAGTGCCGATGCCGGTTTTATCCTTCAGATAAACGGTCGCCCCCGGAACGGTTTCTCCTGTTTCATCATACACCACGCCTTCCATGACGAAGGTCTGGGCAAAAACGCCGGAACATATCCCTAATAAGAGTAATATCAATAATACATGCTTTTTCATCGGCTTTTTCATTTGGATTTATTTAATTTTAACATATTCGGTTCATTCTATCGCAAGTTTTCTGACACGGCGGTTGGATCGATCGGCCACATACACGTTGCCGTCCATGTCAATGCCGACAGCGCTGGGTTGATCGAACAATGCATCTTCCTGTCCTCCGTTTTGAAAGCCCGCTGTACCCGGAATCCCCAGTACAGTGGAAACCATCCCCGTTTCGGGATCATATCTCCGGATACAGTTATTCTGCAAGTCTGAAATGTAGGCAATGCCGTCCATGTCGAAGCGCAATCCGTAAGGGGCATTGAACATGGCCTGACTGATGTGTCCATCCCGGTGTCCTGCCGTTGGCGACTGGTTGAGTTGTATCCATTCTTCGGTTAGCAAATCCAGCCTCCATATTCTGTGCCCCACTCCTGCGGGGTTGTAGCCGGCAATGTACATCATATTCGGATGTTTCGGGTCAAAGTCAATACCAATGGAGGTACCTGTCTGAGGCGTTTTAAAAACCACCATTCCTTCTCCGGTGTTCGGATCAATCCTGACGATATGCCCGTTGGAAAAACGCGTATACATGTAACCGTCGAATTGATTGTATCCCATGTAATTGCCGGTTGTAGTCGGATGGTCGTTGTCATACTCCGGATGGGCCGGATTGCTTACCCATCGGAACATTTTGGGTCTTGGAACCCAGTTCTCCGCCGGATCAATGGTAACATAGGACATCACTTGCTGCCGTATGGTCGTGTACAACATTCCCGTAAATTTGTCGGCATTGATGCCTTCGAAGCGGGGCCCATAGCTGTCGCCGCTGATGGTGCCCATGTTTTGGATCATTTCCATAGTTTGCTCCGCTTCGTTGATGCGGACAAAACCCACATCGGTCGTATTACCTCCCTGAAAGCCGTGCTCGGTTCCTACAAAAATATTGCCGTTACCATCCACATCCAGCTGGAAAGGAGAAATAAGCGCCTGATCCAGGGAACCTGGCCGGTTCGTGTACGTTCCGTCGCCGCAGACAGTCGAAACCGAAATCGTCGTTCTGTATCTGAACGTATGGTCATATACTACAGAGTCGAATCCCGGCGTTTTCCCGTCTCCCGCCACTATCGACACCGTACAGATATCGCCCGGCATACGGGGCACGGTCACGAATACCCTGCGACCCGATGCGCCGATTACCGGCGCTTTTGTCTTGTTGAAATACACCCTGATTTTGGACGGATCCGCTCCGAAATTTTTCCCTTCCAGAATCACATTGTCCCGTATCCTTCCCGAATCGGGGAAAAAAGAAGTCAAGGTAATGGGAGTTGCAGGATCATACACCGGCTTTTCCTGTACCTTCGCCTCATCATGACATGCCATAAGGCTGCATGAAACGATCGCGGAGAAGCATATTCCCCACATCAAATGTCGATTTTTGTTAAATTCACTTTTTTTATACATATATTAGGGAATTATAAATAAATAATTAAAATAAATTGAAATATAAAGAGTTCACGGTTTGACGAATAGTTACATCCATAACTTTCATACTCCATGTGTATATCCCGGCTCGCGTATTCGGGGCATATAACGAAATGCTTGTGTGTCTTCAGGTTCATTTATTGATTTTTTACATGACAAACGTATCGGATAAATATTTCATGAGGGTTACGGAAATTTTATATTTGCATTAACTAATCGTTAAGATTCGTCATAAGCGTCTTGCGGATGCAGCGCCTGTGCATAGTATACATTTTACATTTTTAATGATGATTAATTTCGAGCAAACACGAAACATTATTACGGATAAATTGCTTTTTGATCCTTCGGTGTGTCTTCGGTGTGCTTTCGGTGATCCTTCGGTGTGCTTCGCTTCAACTGTATGTTAAATGAGTTCTTCCGATTCTTCTACAACATTGCCGGATACATCGGATACCGAAACAACGATTCCCGCTCAACCCGTGGGTTACTATATTTCCTTTATTTCCTTTCTGTTTTGCCATGGTTTTAATTCTTAGAAGTGAGTACAATATGATACGTATAAAAATAAAAAACCGTTATATCGTATGATACGATATAACGGCGGTATAATAAATTTGAAAAATATTTGCTAAATTTCGCGCGTGCGCATAATATATATGTAATGTAAGTGTCTCTCTCTCTCTCTCTCTCTCTCTCTCTCTCTCTCTCTCTCTCTCTCTCTGCAAATAGCGTGCCATTCGGTGATTTACCGAACGTTACGCCAGACATTGCCTGTAAGAAATTTTCCCGAGATTTCGACATGATCAAGATGTTTTTGACATTATAAAATCGACGGCAAATATAAATCCTTTTTGAACAAAAACAAAATTTATTTGTTTTTATTTATTTATTTGTTTTTATTCATTTGCTTTTTGCTTTTGGTTTTTGGTTGTTTTATTTGTTTTAGGCTGTCGGGATATTTTTTTTGCTGTTTTGACCCTGACAGGTCTGGCTACCCTGACAGTGGTCTTTGACCCTGTCAACGGTGGAGTTTTATAATCCGCTGATTTCACAGGTACGACCAACGAATCTCGCAGGCCGTACCTGCCGGAAGCGGAACGTAAGCGCCTCATTCGCCGCGTTCAAGACGTTCTCTTTTCAGTTCTGCTCTGAACTGTTCGCTGAATACGAAATGAGGCACGATGTCGGCGACGCTGCCGGCGGTAACTTCCTCCGGCGTATCCTTCCCCTCGCTCCGGAGAGTGACTTTCGTGTAGCCCAGCATGTCCAAATGAACGTTGAAGCCCATCTTCGAAAAGGCCAAAAGGGTTTGAAACGATTTGTTGAGCGCCATTCGCACCTCGTCGCGGTTCAGGGTGGTATCCCTGCATACGGCATCCAGAAACTCCTCAAACGACAGCTTGCCCCGTATCACTGCCTCTGCATAATACTTCGGGGCGGCAGCCCTGTTTTGCGGATTGATCCGCTGAATAACTCTGTACAATAAACTCATGATAAATAAATAAATATTAAGTTAAAATTAAATAAATTAAATAATAGGCATAAAAAAATCGCACATGCCCCAAAGGACACATGCGATTGATATATTTTCTCCAATAAAATTTATACGCGCGCGCGTATATAATGTTTAGCCTCTGCTCATCTCTCTCTCTCTCTCTCTCTCTCTCTCTCTCTCTCTCTCTCTCTCTGCAAGAATCGTGCCACTCGGTGATTTACCGAACGTTACACCGGAAATTCCGGATACTGTTTGCAACAAGTTTGCGAAAGATTTCGACATTTTTAGAGGTGTTTTTTGATTTGAAAACGAGGGCAAATATAAATGCTTTTTCGAACAAAACAAAAAAAAGATTGTTGAAGGGGGTTGGGGAAATTTTTTTTGACAGGTTGACCCTGACAGGTCTGTCGACCCTGTCAGGTCGCGTACCGTGCATATGGTTGCCGACCTGTCAGGCTGCGAAGCTGGCGGTTACGTCCGCATCCTTTGAAACGATACAGCCGTTTTCTACTGCCAGAAGCGGGAATTTGCTTTCCAGCGTGGCTGCTCTCAATCCATTTCTCATACTTCCTTTTTCTTTTGGATGAATAACCGGGAAAAGCTCCGGCGGTTGATGACATACCGCGGATGGCTGCGCCTTGCCTGTGCTTTCATCAGCCCGTGTCGTCATACGTCGTCGCGGGAGTAAAAAAGCAGGGGCGTTCACACGTACCTGTCCATATCAAATCCCGTTATTTTTTTGGGCTGTTTCCGGCTGTTTTCCGGCGGCGGAACGCCATCGCCGTCCAGATTTTCCTTCATCAGCCGTTCAATTACGGCTTCGTTCTCCGCCTGCG
>JAISDP010000045.1 GCA_031264715.1 Bacteroidales bacterium | reverse complement strand
CCGCCATTGCGCTCCACGTATTCCTTGCAAAGCACGAGCCCCAACCCGGTACCGGATTCATTGGCTGTTCCGGCAGTGCTTTTATTGTAGTCCGCCTCAAAAATGCGGTCTCTCAACCTGTCGGCAACGCCAATACCCGTATCGGCAATGGAAATGACCACTTCTGCGTTTTTCTTTTCGGCACGGATCACGATTTGTCCTCCCGGATGAGTGAATTTTATTGCATTGACCACAATGTTGCGCACCACCGTAGTAATCATATTCCTGTCGGCTTTGGCAAAACATTCGCCGGCCTGGTTTTCCCGGCTGATCTGTTTCTGCTGGGCTTGCAGTTTGGTTTGTTCCAGCACCCCGTCCACCAGTTTGCGAATATCCAGCTGTTCCGGGTTATATTGCTTGCTCCCCAGCCGTAACCTCGACAGGTCAAGCAGGGTATTCAGCAGGTCATTATGCGTTTTTGCCGATTCCACGAGCATATCCACACAGTTTCGACGATCTTCTTCGGTGAGATCATCAAACTGCTCCTTTAATGTGTTGGATAACGATTCGATGTTCGCTGCCGGCGTTTTCAAGTCGTGTGCAATCACGCTGAAAAACTTGTCTTTGGACGTATTAAGATCCTGACGTTCTTTGTTCTTGGCTTCCACAACACGTCTGTGCCGTTTGAACGATGACCGGAAATACAGCAGCAGGAAGAACCCGACAATAAAAATAAAGGAGTAGATAATGATCAGCCTGCCGGACGAAGCCTTGACATAGGCAAGATAATCCTCGTGGTATGGTGTGTTGATGCTGATACCGCCCCGTATATCGCCAAGCTTGTAGCCCTGTGATGCGTGACATGCCAGGCAGTTTTGCTCTACGATCAGCGGGGCCATATACCGGAAGGTGATCGAATCACCGATTTTTATTTTCTCGAAAAATTTATCGCCAACAGTTTTGAATGTCTGTAGCGCCTGGATTTCCCATTCATCAGGTTTATTTGCCGGACGAATCGGGTTCAGGCTGGTGATATGAAATCCGGTGATTCCGTTTTCTTCGGCCAGTTCAGCCAGCTGCCGCGTCATGAAAGCAGGATTTACCAAGGTCAGCGAATCACCGAAGTTTGTAATAATGTCGCGCCGGCTGTGGATCAAATAGGGGTTGGGTTGCATTCGGCTGGTTACCGGAACATATACAAGCCCGTGCATGGCATTCCACTGACGGGTAGTAACCAACAACTTGAAAAATGCTTCAGACTCGGTTTGCACAAGTGTTTCCGAATTCCGATGCAAAATACGCAAGTTGAACAGGAAGGATCCAAGGATCACTCCTGCCCACACAATCATGAGAATAGGGAAATATCTACGCATCATTCAGGTTAAGTTCGAAAATGAAAAACACCACAAAAATATATAAATGATTCATGGGAAAAAGAAAAAACAATAAAAACAATTTATTTAACAATCAATAACTCCGTACGGCGGTTTTGCGCCCGGCCCTCTTCAGTATCATTTCCGGCAACGGGCTCCGAAGAACCCATGCCCTTGTAACTAACGCGGTCCATGGCAATTCCTTCGTTCAGCAGGTAATTAGCCACGGTACGGGCCCTGTCCTGCGATAAGTCGAGGTTGTATGCGTGTTTCCCAACATTGTCGGTATGGCCGGTGATGCGGATTTTTATATCCGGGTTGTCGCGCAGGAATTGCACCAACTGTCCCAGCTCGGCTCTCGATTCGTCCAGCAGTTTCGCAGAAGCAAAATCGAAAAAGACATTTTTCAGGATCACT
The DNA here is from genome assembly GCA_031264715.1 of Bacteroidales bacterium. Taxonomy (GTDB): domain Bacteria; phylum Bacteroidota; class Bacteroidia; order Bacteroidales; family UBA4181; genus JAIRLS01. The sequence goes on along the minus strand of JAISDP010000045.1, from coordinate 1,406 downwards.
TTTTCGCCGGATTGAATCCGTTTGAGCGGAATGTCTTTCAGGTATGGTTCCTGGTAGGTGCCGCCGGTCATCGTGAAATGTTCCGAAAAGAAAAGATATTCTTTACATTTGATATTCAGCGCATAATTTTTCCCGGAAGGGATACACACCAGAAATTCACCTTTGGCGCTGTCGGAATACGCTTCAACCACTTTATCGGCCGACGACAGATCAATCAGCTCGAAAAGCGCTTTGAGCGGTTTCAGATACCTGGCATCGTATATTTTCCCCTTCATGTACGACACCGGTTGAGGCCGGGCGGCAGGATACAGCTCGAAAGTAAAAATATTGCGGATATGGTCGTCGCCGCGGTCGGACGAGTAATAAGCACGGTTGCCGCGGGCGTTCACGCTCATACCTTCCTCGTTGTAACTGCTATTAATGGGATACCCAAGGTTTTCAGGCGTCGACCAACTGCCGGCAGAGTCTTTCCGGGCGACAAAGAGATCGTATTGCCCCATGCCGGGCCAGCCGTCGGAAGCAAAATAAAGCGTGCGGCCGTCCAAATGGATAAACGGTGACGATTCGTCATCGGGTGTATTGATTTTCTCAAGGTTGACAGGTTTACCCCAACGGCCATTGTTGTCGAGCGTCGACATCCAGATATCCTGTCCGCCCTTGCCGCCGCTGCGGTTACTCACAAAATAAAGCGTGCGGCCGTCAGCAGAAATGGATGGCTGGGTTTCCTTGGCGGATGTATTGACCGGTTCGCCAAGGTTGCGCGGACGCGTCCATAAGCCGTTGCGCTTCTCGCTATAGTAAATGTCGCAGCCACCTTTACCGTCGCTACGGTTGCATGCCGTGAAGAACATCCGGGAAGCGTCGGCCGATATGGTCTGCGCGCCTTCATTGTCGGGCGTATTGGGTGGATCGCCGAGGTTTTCAGGCTTGGTCCATTTACCGTTGCGAAAATCCGACACGAAAAAATCTTCCTGCCGGTTACCGGTTACTGCGGGGTTATCCGGATTTTTAGGAATAAGCGCTGTGAACACCAGCGTTTGCTCATCTACCGACAAGCTGGGCCAATATTGGTCGTATGGGAAATCCAGACCGAGATTTTCGGGCTTGAACGGTACGGGATTCTTCACAGCTTGTGCTGCAAACCGGCTGTTTTGCAGCATTTTTTCCGATTTGACGCGCAGTGCGGGTTTTTGCTTGCTGTAGGCCAGGTATTTTTCGAGATGCTCGCCGGCTTCCTCGAATTCGCCGGCATCAAATTCTATTTCGGCAAGCGAGTAATATACCGGTGGGAAAAAATCAGGATTGATTTCCACACAGTTCAGGAAATATGTTTTGGCCTGCTGCGGTTCTTTCGTCTCAAGGTAACATTCGGCCATCAGCATGTGCGCCTCTATAAAACCGGGATC
>JAISDP010000227.1 GCA_031264715.1 Bacteroidales bacterium | reverse complement strand
TTAACGCCGGCAACGTAGCACTGGTTTTCCAAAGCCCGGGCCTTCAAAAGCGTCAGCCATACGTCGCTGCGCACCGCCGGCCAACTTGCAGGACATATCAGCAGGTCGTAAGGATGAATGCGGTTGTTGCGGCACCATCCCGGGAAACGCAGGTCGTAACATATAATCGGTTTGATTTGCCAACCGCGCCAATCGAATTGTTTCTGTTCCGTACCTGCCGTAAAATGCTGCGGTTCGTCCGACATGGCGAACAGGTGGCGCTTGTCATAGTGTTCTGCGTCGCCCTCCGGGTTTACCCAATAGAGGCGATTATAACAATGCGTCCCTTCGGCCGTTGCGATGCTACCCGTGATCATCGCACCGGTCGACCGCGCCTGCTGTTGCATCCACTGCAATACTGCGACAGGGTTTTCACCGCTGCTTGTACGTCCCGTATTCATGCTGAATCCGGTAGAAAACATTTCGGGAAGGATGATTAAATCCGTTTTTCCGGCTAACGACCGGAGCAGAACGTCCAAACGCGACAGGTTCGACTGTACGTCCTCCCAATGCGGCGCATATTGTACCAGACTTACGGTAAGCGTATCGGACATGCGCCGGGTTTATTCCTTCTTTGCGACAACCGGTTGCTCTTCGGCAGGCATCATGGTGTAAAGGATGGCTTCGAGCTGCCGCACCATTTGCCGTTTGTCCCTGTTGGGATAAAATACAAAACCAAGGCCGGTAACCAGTTGTCCGCGTTTGGTATCTACGATGGTCTGGTTCACATAAGGCCCGCCCATGTAGCTGTTCTCGGTCTGCCAAAGTCCATTCATCTGAACGGCGTATACGCCGTTTTTTTCGAATCTTTTTACCACCGGAAGAACTGTCGGTTCGTCGGCCATGTAGGAGCCGTCGGTAGGACCGGGCACGTATTTCCTGGTCATGGCATTCATTTTGGCGATCAAACTGTCGGGTTCCAGTTGGCTTTTGCGGGCATACGGTTCTTTCCACATCAGTACGCCCCAATTTTTTTCACCCTCTTCGCGCGCGATCCATACAAAATTTTCCTTTTCAACATCCAGCGAATAATCCCTGGGAATGACGATGTCTACCTGGAATTTCTCCAGCAGTTTTTCTGCAATCGGTTTGGAAATAATCTTTTTGTAATCTCCGATAGTGGCGTCCCTGTCTCTGGTCAAAAAATGGGCGGCGATTAAATTTTTATTCCGGTACATGCACCCAATAGCCGAATCAGCCGAAGGTGCATCCAGGTTGAAGATCAATTGATCCTGTGCATACACGTTGGTTTTGTATCCCAATTTTGTTTTTTCATACCCCGGGTCGACATTCACAATCACAATGTTGCGAAATTTCTGCATGAACGGGGTTAATTCGCCTTTTTGCGACAGTGTAAAGGTTGGTTCGGGCGCGGGCAGCCCCTGCACGGGTTCGGTCAGGTAATGGCGGATGGAATCGCCGCAAGCGCCTTTCCAAAGGTGGTCGCTGATAATGATCAACAGTTCGCCGGCCCTTCCCTGGCCTAAGGGCAGGATGTTACTGCCCGTGTTGCACGAGATGAAATACGAAACACCGAGTAAACCGATCAATACGAATGTTAAAATTTTTGTTTTCATGTCTTTATATTTTTTTATTGGTTTTCTATTCTTCTAATCTTTGCTCCTATGCTGTTCAACCGGATGTCGATATTTTCGTAACCGCGGTCGATTTGTTCGATGTTGTGGATCACGCTGGTACCTTCGGCGCTTAATGCGGCAATGAGCAATGCGACACCGGCACGAATATCGGGCGAGGTCATCACCGTGCTTTTCAGTCGTTGCCGGTTACCCAGCCCAATGACGGTAGCTCTGTGCGGATCGCAAAGGATGATGCGCGCACCCATGTCAATCAGCTTATCGACAAAGAACAGGCGGCTTTCGAACATTTTCTGGTGGATCAGCACACTGCCTGTCGCCTGAATGGCTACCACCAGGAAAACGCTCAACAAATCGGGCGTTAATCCCGGCCAAATGGCGTCGGCAATGGTCATGATCGATCCGTCGATAAAGGTTTCGATTTTGTATTCCGTATGTTGCGGGACGTGAATATCATCGCCGCGGCGCTCCATGCGTATGCCCAGCCGCTCGAACGCACGCGGGATGATACCCAATTGGTCGTAGCCGACATTGCGGATGGTGATTTCCGAGCCGGTCATGGCCGCCAGCCCGATGAAACTGCCGACTTCGATCATATCGGGGAGTAACGTATGGTCGCACCCGCCTAACTGCGCAACTCCTTCGATGGCGAGCAGGTTGGAGCCGATGCCGCTGATTTTGGCCCCCATTCGGTTCAGCATCCTGCAAAGCTGTTGTATGTACGGTTCACAGGCCGCATTGAAAATGGTGGTCATGCCTTTGGCCATCACCGCAGCCATCAGGATGTTGCCGGTTCCGGTTACCGAGGCTTCATCGAGCAGCATGTAAGCGCCGGTGAGTTGTCCGGCTTTCACATAAAAGCATCCTTTCGCTTCGTCGTAGGTGAAATCGGCGCCGAGCTTCTCGAATCCGCAGAAATGCGTATCCAAACGGCGACGCCCGATCTTGTCTCCGCCGGGGCGTGTGATCACTCCCCTTCCGAAACGGGCCAGCAAAGGCCCGATCATCAGGATGGAACCGCGCAGTGCGGCCGTTTTCTGCTGTATTTTCGGATCGTTGAGCGCGTCAACGTCTACGCCTTTTGCGCAAAATTCAAAATCTTTGGGCGCTGTTTGGGTTACCGTTACGCCCAAGTCGCGAAGCAAGTCTATCAGTACATGTACATCCCTGATACCGGGGATATTCCGGATGATTACCTTTTCTTCGGTCAGCAGGCAGGCGCATATCACCTGCAACGCTTCGTTTTTAGCGCCTTGCGGATGCAAATCACCACTCAAGCGTTCTCCGCCTTTGATTTCGAATGTTGCCATTATGGTTAAGATAAGTGGTGATGAGATCTTTATTTCCGGCTTGAGCCTACTAATTTCTTTTTCCTGTTTCTTGCAGCCTTTCCCTGTGCAACCTGTGATTTTTCCTTCATCACGGGTTCGGTAAACTGCACCGATTCCGGCTTCAGCAAGATTTTGCCGTCGGAAATATCCCAAATATCCTGGATGATTTGTTCGCTGTCGAGTTCGCAACGATTCCAAGCGGTGTACGATTTCCGCATTTGGGTAACCAATAATTGGACGAGCGCATCCCTCTGCGGCGAATCGGGCATTTTACCGGCTTTGTGAATCATATCCACCAGGATTTGTCCGTAATGTTTCAGGCGGATGTGCAACTTCGGATAGGACACCAGGTTTGGTTTTTTGACCATTTCGGAAGACAGTGGCGGAGGGTAGGGCGCATCAATTTTCAATTTAAATTCGGATATGATGAACAGGTGATCCCACAATTTATGCTTGAAATCGGGGGTTTCGCGCAGGTGAGGCATCAGGCTTCCCATGACGCCGATGATGGTATGGGCAGCAATGTTCCGCTGGTTGCGATCTTGGATCTGTATGGCATATTGCACCATCAGATGCACATGACGGCCGTATTCGGGTAGAATTAACTTTTTTTGCGAGGTATTATACTCCATGTTTATATGATCGAATTTTTCAATTTAGAGACTATTTATCTATTCGTGCTCCAAGTGGTTATCAAAATATTTTTGCACAAAAATAAAAGAAATATTCGTAATATTATTAATTTTGCCAAAATATTTAGCGGCATCCATCATTGAATATTGTCTATGTTACATACGGAAGAAATCAGCATCGAGCAGTTGGTACTGCACAAGGTTGGGAATAAATCGCAGGAAGAAGGCATCCGTTTTGCGGCGGCTCCCATGAAGGTGGACGATGCCGTGCAAAGCCTTTTGCTGCAATATTTCCTGTCGCCCTTCAAGTCGGAAGAGTACTATCATCTCGCGCACGAGTCGGACATCTTCCTGAACGAAGTGTACGCCTATGTATCGCAGATTTTCGACCAGCCCGAAACCTTCTATGAGCGGTCGGTGAACCTTGCCCGCCACCTCTACGAAGTGTCAACCCATCCGAAAATCAAGAGCGGCGAACTGTATGTGGTACGCCTGCGCGATTGCAACGTGGACGGCGAACAGGTGGACGCCGTCGGGCTGTTCAAATCCGAGTCGAAGGAAGTTTTCCTGAAGGTATATCCGACCTCCGACAGCTTCCAGATTGAATACGAGGACGGTATCAATATCAACAAGTTGGACAAAGGCTGCCTGATATTCAACACCGAGCGCGAAAACGGCTATCTGGTGTCGGTGGTCGACAATGTACGGCAATCGGGCGAAGCCATGTATTGGCGCGATAATTTCCTGAACATCGCCCAGCGCCGCGATACCTTCCACCAAACGGAGCAATGCCTGGACATGTGCAAACAGTTCGTTACCGAGCGCCTTCCCGAAAACTTTAACGTGGATAAGGTCGATCAGGCCGATATTCTCAACAAATCGGTTGCTTTCTTTAAGGAAAATGCCGAATTTTCATTCGACGATTTTGCCAACCAAGTGATTCAACAACCCGAAGTGATCCAGTCGTTTAAGAAATACCGCGAGGAATACGAGGAAGACCGTGATCTGAAAATTGACGAACAGTTCGAGATTTCGGCTCCGGCAGTCAAAAAACAGGCAAAGATCTTTAAAAGCGTCATCAAACTGGACAAAAACTTTCATATTTATGTGCACGGAAACCGTCAACTCATCGAAAAAGGGTACGACGACGACCGCGATATGAATTATTACCGGATCTTTTTCAAGGAAGAATCGTAAAGAATCGTAAATTGTGATTTTCAAATATTTGCACGTAGAAAACATCAAATACGCCAAGCCATGAATGTTGACAAAGTTTTAATAGAATTGGAAAAACGGAATCCGGGCGAACAGGAGTTTCTCCAGGCTGTCCGCGAAGTATTGGAATCCATCGAGGACGTATATAACGACAATCCGCAATTTGAGTCGGCGGGGATCATCGAACGGCTGGTAGAACCCGACCGCGTGTTAACCTTTATGGTGCCGTGGCTCGACGACCAGGGCAAAGTTCGCGTCAACCGCGGGTTCCGGGTGCAGTTCAATAATGCCATCGGTCCCTACAAAGGCGGATTGCGTTTCCACCCGAGCGTTAACCTCAGTATTTTGAAGTTTCTCGGTTTTGAGCAGATCTTCAAAAACAGTCTGACGTCGTTGCCAATGGGCGGCGCCAAGGGCGGTTCGGACTTCGACCCTAAAGGCAAGTCGTCGATGGAGATCATGCGTTTCTGCCAAAGTTTCATGCTGGAGATGTGGAAAATTGTGGGGCCTGAAATGGACGTTCCTGCAGGCGACATCGGTGTGGCAGGCCGCGAAATCGGCTACCTGTACGGTATGTACAAGAAACTGACCGGACAGCACAACGGCGTACTTACCGGTAAGGGACTTAACTGGGGCGGTAGCCTCATCCGTCCGGAAGCCACGGGTTACGGCGTCGTATATTTCGTCAACGAAATGCTGTCGGCCATCGGCGAAAGCGTCGAAGGCAAGACCATTGCCATATCCGGTTTCGGCAACGTAGCCTGGGGCGTAGCCATGAAAGCTACCGAATTGGGCGCCAAGGTGGTTACCATTTCAGGACCTGACGGGTATATCTACGACAAGAACGGCGTCAAAGGCGAAAAAGTGGAATACATGCGCGAACTGCGCGCCAGCAACGACGATATTGTGAAACCGTATTCGTACGAGTTCTCCGATGCGGAATATCATCCCGACCGGCATCCGTGGGAAGTGAAATGCGACATCGCCATCCCGTGCGCTACACAAAACGAATTGAATGTAGATGACGTACAAACGCTGATCAACAACGGATGCATGTGTGTATGCGAGGCTGCCAATATGCCCTGTACGGCACAGGCAGTGGAATTGATCCAAAAAAACAGGCTGATGTTTGCTCCCGGTAAAGCTGCCAATGCAGGCGGAGTGGCCACATCGGGACTTGAGATGAGCCAGAACGCCATGAAACTCAACTGGTCGCGCGAAGAAGTCGACATGCGCCTGCACCAGATCATGAAGAACATACATGCATCATGCCTCAAATACGGACAAACCGACAATAACTATATAGATTATGTGAAAGGCGCGAACATCGCAGGCTTCCTGAAGGTTGCCAACGCCATGCTGGACCAGGGAATCGTATAGTT
>JAISDP010000153.1 GCA_031264715.1 Bacteroidales bacterium | reverse complement strand
ACCACCTCGAAAGGAATGTCGAGTTTGCGGGCTACCAGCCGGGCAAAAATAACGTCGTCTTCCCACGGGCAATCGCCCGAGAGCGTTCCCGTGGTTTCGCGCCAGTTGATCATGAACAGCCCCAGCAAATCGTAACCCTGCTGCTTTAAAAGCCAGGCCGCCACACTCGAATCGACACCCCCTGATAATCCTACAGCTATCTTTACCCTGGTCAAAATTTTTAAAAAATGAAAGTGCAAAGTTATGAAAATTTAACGGCACATGTTTTATACCTTTGAGGCCGAATTTTAATAACATATGAATTATTCCATTACCGAAATAGCGCGAGTCACCGGCGGAGAATTAACAGGGCCGGACGATGCTGTGGTGAAGTATGTATTGACCGACAGCCGGTCGCTGTTATATCCTGCCGCTACTGTATTCTTTGCCATTCCCGGTGAACGGCATAACGGCCACGACTATATCGGGGAATTGTATCGCCAGGGTGTACGCTGTTTTGTGGTAGACCGGCTCCCCGACAACGGCCAGGCCTTTCCGGATGCCGGTTTTGTGCTGGTACGCGATGTTCTCCGTGCATTACAGCAATTGGCAGCCCGGCATCGTCGCCGGTTCATGACGCCTGTAATTGGTATCACCGGGAGTAACGGGAAAACTGTTGTAAAGGAATGGATTTTCCAGGCCATTCACCACGAAAAGGACATCGTGCGAAGCCCCCGGAGCTACAATTCGCAGATTGGCGTGCCTTTGTCGGTGTGCCTGCTCGATGAGAAGTACGATCTTGCTATTTTTGAAGCGGGCATATCGCAACCCGGCGAAATGGAACGCCTGCAAACCGTCATTATGCCCGACATCGGCATCTTTACCCATTTGGGTGAAGCGCACCAGGAAAAATTCCATTCGAAACGTGAAAAGGCGCAGGAAAAATTGAAACTTTTCCGTCGCTGCCGCACAGTACTTTATTGCCGCGATTGTGCCGAAATAGCTGATATTCTCGAAAATGATCCGGAATACAGGGCTGTGTCGCGGTTTTCGTGGTCGGAACAGACAGGAGCGGATGTGCAGGTACGTAGCAAGCGTAAGGAGAATGGGAGTACTTTTGTTGTCATACGGCATGGAAACCAAAAATTCGACCTGGCGATCCCTTTTACAGATGATGCATCCGTGGAAAATGCCCTGCATGTGGCTTGCCTGATGCTGTTCATGGGCTATCGTCCCGAAATCATCAACGAACGCATCGCCCAATTGGAACCTGTGGCCATGCGCCTGGACATCAAGAAAGGCGCCAGCCGGTGCACCATCATCAACGACAGCTACAACGCCGATACCGGTTCGCTGGCTATTGCGCTCGACCTGCTGGCGCGGCAACAGCAGCCCGTGAAAACGCTCATTCTGTCGGATATCCTGCAATCGGGCAAGTCGCAGGAGAATCTGTACCGCGAAGTTGCCGGGCTATTCACCGAAAGGAACATCAATAGGCTGGTCGGCATCGGTTCTGAAATTTCGGCCAACGCAGGATTATTTGCCTGCGAAAAGTATTTCTTTGCCACTACCGATGCTTTCTTAGCCGAGCTGGGGCACAGCATCCGGTTTACCGATGAGTCGATACTGGTGAAAGGCTCGCGTAACTTCGAATTTGAACGCATTGTGCAGGCGTTGGAGGAAAAGGTACATAAAACCGTGCTTGAAATCAACCTGGATGCGATGGTGCACAACTACAATTATTTCAAATCGCTGCTGCACCCGCAAACCAAAATGGTGGTGATGGTGAAAGCCTTTGCATACGGTAGCGGAAGCGTGGAAATAGCCAGTGTGTTACAGTTCCACCGGGCCGATTGTCTCGCAGTGGCCTTTGCCGACGAGGGTAAGGAATTGCGGGAGAACGGTATCACGCTGTCCATTATGGTGATGAACCCGGAGGATGGCGATTTTGACACCTTGATCCGTTACCGCCTCGAACCCGAGATATATAATTTCCGCATGTTGGAACAATGCGTCAAGGCGGCATCCGATCAAGGCATTTACGAGTATCCCGTCCATATCAAGCTGGATACGGGTATGCACCGCCTTGGTTTCCTCGAAGATGAGATCGACAGGCTTACAGAACAGTTGCGCAGGCAGTCTTCGGTACATGTCAAATCGGTGTTTTCGCATTTAGCCGGCAGCGACGACCCGTCGCTGGACGATTTCGTACGGCAGCAGGTCAGCGCTTTCCGCCGGATGAGCGGCAGGATCGAGGAGCAAATTCACTACCCTTTCCTGCGGCATATCCTCAACTCGGCCGGCATCGAACGGTTTCCCGAAGCGCAGTTCGACATGGTGCGGCTGGGCATCGGCCTGCATGGTATCAGCGCTGTCGATCCCGCCAAAGTACGGCAGGTGGCCACGTTGCGCAGCATTATCCTTCAAATCAAAAATATCCCGGCAGGCGACAGCGTGGGCTACAACCGGAAATTTTTCGCCGCCAGCCCCATGCGCATCGGTATCGTACCCATCGGCTATGCTGACGGATTGCACCGGGCGCTGGGCAACGGCGCAGGCAGTTTCGTGGTGAACGGGCAGCGCGTACCGCTGGTAGGCAACATGAGCATGGATATGTGCGCTATTGACCTCACGGATATTGATGCCGCCGAGGGCGACCCGGTGATCATTTTCGGCGAGGAATACCCGCTTGCGGAGATTGCACGGCAGATGCAAACCATCCCCTATGAAGCGCTGACGCGGATAGCGCCGCGGGTGAAACGGATTTACTACCAGGAGTAAGGTTCAGGCTCCCCGATACTTGAGTGCAAAGCCCACTGGTCTTTGATACTGAGCGTCACCCTGTCGGCGGCGGTAGAATGTCGAGATTTTCTGACCATTACAATTGTGATGGTTAAAAAATGCACGCGGGATATGGCCGATGCAACGTCAATGGTCACATATTGTCGACATTCTTTGACCAACGCAACGTCAATGGTCACATACTGTCGACATTCTTTGACCATTGCAACGTCAATGATCAAAAACGTGCACGATATTTGACCATTGCATCATCAATGATCAAAGAATGTGAACGATCTTGATCATTGCAATTGTGATAGTCAAAAAATGTGAACGAAATATGACCGTCACAATTGTGATGGTCAAAGAATGTGAACGAAATATGACCATCACAACAGTAATAGTCAAAAAATGCACGCGGGATATGACCAATGCAACGTCGGTGGCCGCATATTGCACACATTGTTTGACCATTGACGAAACAAAAGCCACATATTGCCGCTCAACGGGGCGATATCCCCCGCGCCCCATAACCGAAACCTGTCCGCAACCGTACAGTTGGTGTATCAAAAGCGTACAGTTTTACAGATTGACATATTTAATAATCGTTTTATTTATAGTGCATTAACTATTGTGGCACAGCGCTTGTCTTTCATGAAGTAAATCATTCATAAACAATAAAAATTTTAAGTCATGAAAACTTTAGCATCCATCAAATTGCAATCCCGCAAATCGGCAGGTTCTTATTTCATCAACAGGATCAAGTCCAGAAGTCTCGTTTGGAAACAACTGTGCCAGGCATAATTTGAATGAATCAATAATTCTTAATTCTTAATTTTTAATTCTTAATTCAAAAGTCATGAAAACTTTAAAATTACGACCTCGCAAACAGTCAGGTTCTTATTTCATCAACAGGATCAGGTCCGGAAGCCTCGTTTGGAAACAACTTTGGGGATAGTACAGGGTATGGGGAGGCTGTCTCAAAAGTGTTAGCACACAGATAACACAGATTGAATGGATCAACACAGATTATAATCTATTGATTATTGGAATACTAAAATACACATTTTATTATTTATCTGCGAAAATCTGTCTCATCTGTGTCATCTGCGTGCTTTTGAGACAGCCCCATTTCCGGCGCAGCGATTACATGATTCCGGCGCTGTTGTCCCCTGCAAGATGAAGATGATGAGAAAAAAGAAAAAAGTAATATCTTTGCGCCCCGGAAGCTCGCTCGAGCGTATGTTACGGAGCGGGAAATTTTAATTTTTATGGAATACAATTTTAAGGCGATCGATGCCAAATGGCAGCAGTACTGGGTGGAAAACCGTACTTA